>NZ_JCBANG010000058.1:0-41552 GCF_059760905.1 Achromobacter sp. 1011811831 | reverse complement strand
CGGCGCGCGCGGCGGCCGGCGCAACCGGCGCGGCCCCGGCCGGCGCCACGTCCGGCAAGCCGTCGAACACCGCGTCGATCTGCGTCACCGCCGCCAGCGCGGCCGCGCGGTCATGGTAGTGCGCGGCGAACTGGCGCAGCGGCGCATAGACCTCGGGCGCCATCAACAGGCAGAACATGCCGGCCTGCAAGGTCAACACCGACCAGCGCAGGTCCAGGAAACCCAGATAGGTCAGCCCGATGTACACGGCCACCCCGGCAACGCCCAGGGCAGCAAAGAATTCCAGCACCGCCGAGGACAGGAAGGCGATGCGCAGCACGGACATGGTGCGCTGGCGCAACGCGTCGCTGGCGGCCGCCACCGATTCGGCCTCTGCCTCGGCGCGTCCGTACAGCTTGAGCGTGGACAGCCCGCGCAGGCGGTCGGCGAAGAATCCGGACAGCCGCGCGAAGGCGCGCAGATGCCGCCGGCTCGCGCCCTGCGCGCCCCAGCCGACCAGGGCCATGAACAAGGGAATCAGCGGCGCGGTGATCAGCAGCACCAGGCCCGCGATCACATCCACCGGAAACAGCAACACGGAAAATGCCACCGGCAGCATGGCGGCGGCGGCCATGGCCGGCAGGTATTTGGCGAAGAAGCCATCCAGCGCCTCGACCTGGTCCACCACGGCGCTGGCCAGCACGCCCGAGGCCTGACCCCGGCTCCAGTGCGGCCCCTTGTCCACCAGGCGCTCGAACAGGGCCAGGCGCACCTGGCGCTTGATCCGCTCGGCGGCAATGGCGCCGGCGCGTTCGCCGGCCCAGGCGATACAGGCACGGACCAGCATCAGCGCGGCAATGCCGAGGATGCCGCCCAGCAGTTCCGCGCGCGGCGCCTGCCGCGCGATGGCGGCATCCAGCACGCTGGCCAGCAGCCAGGCCTGGATCACCAGCAGCACGCCGCCCGCGAGCGGCGCGGCGCCGGCCACCAGCAAGGGCGGCCGTGCCGATCCCGCCAGGCGCTTCAACCATTGCGACTGCGCGCGCGAGGGCTTGCGCAGCGCGTCGGCGGGATCATGCTCCAGGCTGCTGGCGCGGCCCGCCGCCGACGTGTCCCGCATGCTCACGCTTCGTCGCGCTTGGCGCGCGGGTCATGCGAATGGCCCTCGCGCAGTTCGAACCACATGGCGTTGAGAATGGCGAAGGCGCAGGCCAGCCCCAGCCCGAGTACCCACGAGAAATACCACATAGCGCTAGCTCCTGATTCAGTATGAGTTGGGGGTGCCGCCGACCGACTCGGGCGTGACCTTGCCGCGCATCACGCGGTACACCCAGGCGGTGTAGAGCGTCACGATGGGCAGGAAGATCGCGACCGCGATCACCATGATCCACAGCGTCATGTGGCTGGACGAGGCATCCCAGACCGTCAGCCCGGCGCGCGGGTTCGACGATGAGGGCATCAGGAACGGGAACAGCGAGAAGCCCGCCGTCAGGATGATCCCGGCGATGGACAGCGCCGATGCCAGGAACGCCAGCATGTGCGCGCGCGCCGTCAACAGCAGCAGCGCCAGCAGCGCCCCTGCCACGCCCAGCGCGGGCGCGATCCACATCAGCGGCCACTTGGCGTAGTTGGCCATCCAGGCGCCGGCCTGCACGCTGACGGTCTTGAGCATGGGATCGGACGGACCCTGCATGTCGACCGCGCTGGTGATGACGTGGCCATTCAGTCCGCCCGCGACCCAGAAGCCGCCGGCCACGAACAGCGCGGCGGTCAGCAGCGCGCACAGCCGGCCCCAGTTGCGGGCGCGGCTGGCCACCGCGCCCTCGGTGCGCCAGGCCAGCAGCACCGCGCCGTGCATGGCCAGCATGGCCACGCTGAGCACGCCGGCCAGCAGCGCGAAGGGGGTGAACAGCTGGTAGAAATGGCCCTGGTAGACCATGCGTAGCGCGGCTTCATCGAACGTGAAGGGCACGCCCAGGATGATGTTTCCCACCGCCACGCCGAACACCAGCGAGGCCACCACGCCCGAGAAACAGAGCACGCCGTCCCAGGTGTTGCGCCAGCGCGTGCCTTCCATCTTGCTGCGGTACTTGAAGCCCACCGGACGCAGGATCAGCGCGATCAGCGCCAGCATCATGGCCAGGTAGAAGCCCGAGAACGAAGCGGCATACAGCAGCGGCCATGCGGCGAAGATGGCGCCGCCGGCGGTGATGAGCCAGACCTGGTTGCCCTCCCAGACCGGGCCGACCACGTTGATCACCACGCGTCGCTCGACGTCGGTCTTGGCCACCAGCGGCAGCAGCGCCGCCACGCCCAGGTCGAAGCCGTCCATGACGGCGAAGCCGATGAGCAGCGCGCCCAGCAGCACCCACCAGACCACCCGCAGGGTGGCGTAGTCGAAAGGAATCAATGCATCCATTCCTGTTTCTCCCGGTCAGGCGCGCACGGCGGCGCGGACAGGATCGGCGGCCGCGCCAGCGGGCGCCGGTCCATCGGATTTCGGACCTGCCTTGATGGCGTGCAGCATCACCTTGACGCCGATGATGAGCAGGACCGTGTACAGCACCAGGAAAATCCCCAGGCTGATGGCCAGGTCCGTGATGGTCAGGCCGGAGGCCGCGTAGTAGGTCGGCAGCACGCCTTCGATCACCCAGGGCTGGCGGCCGTACTCGGCCACGAACCAGCCGCTCTCGATCGCCACCCACGGCAGCGGCAGGCTCCACAGCGCCACCTTGAGCAGGCCGCGCCGGCTGTCCAGCCGGCCGCGCGAGGCCAGCCAGAACGCCACGCCGAAGAACAGGATCAGGTACATGCCGACCGCCACCATGACGCGGAACGCCCAGAACAGCGGCGCCACGTTCGGCACGGTGTCGATGGCCGCCTTCTTGATGTCTTCCTCGGTGACCTTGCTCATGTCGGACTGGTAGCGCTTGACCAGCAGCGCGTAGCCCAGGTCCGGCCAGGTCTTGTCGAACACCATGCGCGCGTCGGTGTTCTTGGGATTGGCGCGGATCTTCTGCAGCGCGTCGTAGGCCACCATGCCGTCGCGGATGCGGTTCTCGGCGCGCAGGATCAGGTCGTCGATGCCCAGCAGCGGCGTGGTGAGCGAGCGCGTGCCGATGATGCCCATGACATAGGGGATCTCGATGGCGAAATCGTTCTTGCGCTCGGCCTGGTTGGGGATGGCGATCAGGTTGAACGCGGCGGGCGCCGGCTCGGTGTGCCACATGGACTCCATGGCGGCGATCTTCATCTTCTGGTGTTCAGTGGTCAGGTAGCCGCTTTCATCGCCCAACACCACCACCGACAGGGCCGAGGCCAGGCCGAAGCTGGCGGCCACCGCCATCGAGCGCTTGGCCAGGTCGGTATGACGACCGCGCAGCAGATACCAGGCGCTGATCGACATCACGAACATGGCGCCGGCCACATAGCCCGCGCTGACCGTGTGCACGAACTTGGCCTGCGCCACCGGGTTGAAGATCACGGCGGCGAAGTCCGTCATCTCCATGCGCATGGTGTCGGGATTGAAGACGGCGCCGACCGGGTTCTGCATCCAGCCGTTGGCGATCAGGATCCACAGGGCCGAGAAGTTGGTGCCGAAGGCCACCAGCCAGGTCACCACCAGGTGGCTGACCTTGGACATGCGGTTCCAGCCGAAGAAGAACAGGCCGACGAAGGTGGCTTCCAGGAAGAAGGCCATCAGCCCTTCGAGCGCCAGCGGCGCGCCGAAGATGTCGCCGACGTAGTGGCTGTAGTACGACCAGTTCATGCCGAACTGGAACTCCATGACCACGCCCGTGGCCACGCCCAGCGCGAAGTTGATGCCGAACAGCGTGCCCCAGAACATCGTCATCTTTTTCCAGATGGCGCGCCCGGTCATGACGTACACGCTCTCCATGATGGCGAGGATGAAAGACAGGCCGAGCGTGAGGGGGACGAACAGGAAGTGGTACAGCGCGGTCGCGGCAAACTGGAATCGCGACAGGTTGACGACGTCGAGATCAATCATTGGGGCGCTCCCATGCGGGCGAGAGGCCACAGCAACCGGCATGATTCCCAGGCCGTCTCTGGCGCCATGATACGGGCGGTATATGCAACTTCATAGGATTTTTCCTAAAAATCAAGGCTCAGCGGCGTTCAGCCCTTGCCTCGCAATTTGCCGGCGAAGCCCAGCACCTTCTGGACCTTGGAGCCCAGTTTCATCAGGTTCTGGAGGGTTTCGGGCGGCAGGCGCTGAACCTCATCGAACCATCCCGTGGACAGTTCGATCAGCTCCAGCATTTCGGTCATGCGCTGCTGCGCGTAGACATCGGCGGGCTTGGACGCCGGCTCCAGCAGCGTGTCGCGCAGCAGCGTGAGCGTGGGGTCGATTTCGCGCTTGCGCTTTTCTTCCATCAGGATGCGGAAGATCTCCCACACATCCTTGGGCGTCTCGAAGTAGTCGCGGCGGTCGCCCACCTGGTGCATCAGCTTGACCAGGCGCCAGGACTGCAATTCCTTGAGACCCATGCTGACATTCGAGCGCGAGAAGCCCAGCGTCTCGGCGATGTCGTCGGCGTTCATCGGCTCCGGCGCCAGGAACAGCAGCGCATAGATCTGGCCGACGGTGCGATTCACGCCCCAGCGGCTGCCCATCTCGCCAAAGTGCAGGACGAAACGTTCGTTTTGAGGGCTGAGGACCATGATCTTTCTCGCGCCAGCCGATTCCACCAACCTGGCCCCGTTTATATGCGGAGCAGATCAGCCCAAACCAGACAAAAGCAGTTACACCGATTTCAGAAATTCCTGAAATTATCGAACAAACCATGAGAAAGCGCAAACTCCAGGATTCGTGGGGGCATGGCCGCAAACTTCCGGCGTATTGGCCTCTTGGCAGGCCATTCCTGGGCAAAAAACAACAATGCCACCGGCCTTGCGGCGGGTGGCATTGAAAGTAGGGACGAACTAAAACCGGGTGAAAAACGATCAGAAAATGCCCGGCTCAGCCAGGACCCTCAAGGGCGGATCCTCGGTCAGTCGGTGACGCCCGCCCGGTGCTCAGCCGGCCTTGACCGTCACGGCGGAAGACACCCGCTTGGCCTTGGCGCGCGCGGCCGCCACGTCGTCGGCGACGGCCAGGCCCACGCCCATGCGGCGCTTGACGAAGGATTCGGGCTTGCCGAACAGGCGCACGTCGGTGCCCGGCTCGGCCAGCGCCTCGGCCACGTTGTGGAACGACACCGCGCCCGCGTCCACGCCGCCGTAGATCACGCTGCTGGCGCCGGGCTGGCGCAGGCCGGTGTCCACCGGCAGGCCCAGCAGCGCGCGGGCGTGCAATTCGAATTCGTTCTGCGCCTGCGTGATCATGGTGACCATGCCGGTATCGTGCGGACGCGGGCTGACCTCCGAGAACCAGACCTGGTCGCCGGCCACGAACAGCTCGACGCCGAAGATGCCCAGGCCACCCAGGTTGGACGTGACCGCCAGGGCGATCTCGCGGGCGCGTTCCAGCGCCGCCGGCGACATGGGATGCGGCTGCCAGCTTTCCACATAGTCGCCGTCCACCTGTTTGTGGCCGATGGGCTCGCAGTAGCGGGTCTCGACCTGGCCGTCGGCGCCGCGCGCGCGGACGGTCAGCAGCGTGATTTCGTAGTCGAAGCGGATGAAGCCCTCGACGATGGCGCGGCCGCCTCCGACGCGGCCGCCTTCCTGGGCGTAGCGCCAGCTCTCGGCCACGTCCCCGGCGGACTTGATCACGGACTGTCCCTTGCCCGAGGACGACATGACGGGCTTGATCACGCAGGGATAGCCGATGCCGCCGTCGATGGCCTCGCGCAGTTCCTGCTCGGTATCGACGAACCGGTACGGCGAGGTCGGCAGGCCAAGGGTCTCGGCCGCCAGGCGGCGGATGCCCTCGCGGTTCATGGTCAGCTGGGCGGCGCGCGCCGTCGGCGTGACTCGTACGGCGCCGGCGGCCTCCAGCTCGACCAGCAGGCTGGTGGCAATGGCCTCGATTTCAGGGACAATGACGTGCGGCCGTTCCTGGTCGATGATCTTGCGCAAGGCGTCCGCGTCCGTCATGGGCACCACGTGGGCGCGATGCGCCACCTGCTGCCCCGGGGCGTCCGCGTACCGGTCCACGGCGATGACCTCCACGCCCAGGCGCTGCAGGGCGATGACGACCTCCTTGCCCAGCTCTCCGGAGCCGAGCAGCATCACTCGGGTGGCGAGGGGCGACAAGGGCGTGCCAAGGACGGGACTGGAAATGCGGGACATGAGGCGGTCCTGGGTAAAAGAGTGAAAGCCGGAAAAACGGGAGCCGCCAGGATGCCATAGCCCCCTCCTGCGGGCAAACAAGGGGTCCCCCCCCGAAGCGCTGCGCGCTTCCCCCCCAGGGGGGCGCAGCTGCGGACCGGCGTAGCCGGATCCGCGCTGCCCCGATTGGGGAGAGCGCCGTCGCCGGGGGGATAGCTGTTTCTCATGTCGGCCTGCGGCACCTGTTTCATGCGTCCGGGGCGGCGCGGTGGCGCCCCCGGCAACTGATATTAAAATCCCGCCATGACTGAGCATCCCTCCCTATCGTCCGACACCGCGCTGTCATCTGCCCGCAGGACGCTGCAAATCGAAAGCCAGGCCCTGCGGGACCTGTCGGCCCGGCTGGACGACAGCTTCGCGCAGGTCGTGGCCCTGCTGCTCGCCTGCCGCGGGCGCGTGGTCGTCAGCGGCATCGGCAAGACCGGCCACGTCGCGCGCAAGATCGCGGCCACGCTGGCCTCCACCGGCACGCCGGCCTTCTTCGTGCATGCCGCCGAGGCGGTCCATGGCGACCTGGGGATGATCACCCGCGACGACGTGCTGATCGCGATTTCCTATTCCGGATCGGGCCAGGAACTGCTGACCATCCTGCCGGTGGCGCGCCGCATGGGCGCCAAGCTGGTGGCGATCACGGGCAATCCTCAGTCCGAGCTGGCCCTGCTGGCCGACGTGCACCTGGACGCCAGCGTCGCGCAGGAAGCCTGCCCGCTGAACCTGGCGCCCACGGCCAGCACCACCGCCGCGCTGGCCCTGGGCGATGCGCTGGCCGTCGCCTGCCTGGAAGCGCGCGGCTTCGGCCCGCAGGACTTCGCCCGCTCGCATCCGGGCGGCGCGCTGGGCCGCCGCCTGCTGACGCATGTGCGCGACGTGATGCGCCAGGGCGACGCCCTGCCCATCGTGGCCGCCGGCACGCCGGTCCCCCAGGCGCTCAAGACCATGTCGGCCAAGGGCATGGGCATGACCGTGGTGGCCGATGCCGCCGGCCGCCCGCAGGGTATCTTCACCGACGGCGACCTGCGCCGCCTGATCGCCAGCCGGGGCGACATCCGCGGCCTGACCGTGGACGACGGCATGACGCGCTCGCCGCGCAGCATCGGACCCGACGCGCTGGCCGTGGAAGCGGCGCAGCAGATGGACGAACTTCGACTCAATCACATGCTGGTGCTCGACAGCGATGGCGCATTGCTCGGCGCGCTGCACATGCATGACCTGATGGCCGCCAAAGTGGTATGACTATGACCCTTCCCACCCCCGTCACGCATCCGGCCGAAGCGCTGGTCCTCGCCCGCATCCCCGCCACCGTGCGCGAACGCGCCGCCGCCGTCCGCCTCATGGTGTTCGACGTGGACGGCGTGCTGACCGACGGCAGCCTCTACTATGGCGAGAACGGCGAACAGCTCAAGCGCTTCAACGCGCTGGACGGCCACGGCCTGCGCCTGCTGCTGGAGGGTGGCCTGAAGGTCGCCCTGATGACCGGCCGATCCGGCCCCATCGTGGCGCGCCGCGCCGCCGAGCTGGGTATCGCCGAGGTCATGCAGGGCGTGCGCGACAAGGGCACGGCCCTGGCCGAACTTGCGCAACGCTCCGGTGTCCAACTGAACCAGGCGGGCTACATGGGCGACGACATCATCGACCTGCCCGCCATGCAACGCGCCGGGTTCGCGGCCACCGTGCCCAACGCGCCCGGCTATGTCAGCCAGGCCGCGCACTGGGTTGCCTCGATTCCCGGCGGCTCTGGCGCGGTGCGCGAATGCTGCGACATGCTGCTGGCCGCCCAGGGCCGCCTGGGCGGCTTCCTGGCCGCGCCGGGCCTGCTGGGTCCGGGCACGATCCAGTAGCCAGCAGACGGCCCGCGCCCCATGACACATACGCCCACACTGCACACTAGATGAAAGAACGTTTTCCTTCCCTGATCGCGCTGTTCCTGCTCGTCGTGCTGGTGCTCAGCAGCTGGTGGGCGGCCGACTACGCGCAGCGGGCCGTGCAGGTCGACCCCCCGCGCCGCGTCACCCATGAAATGGATGCCTGGTCGCGCAACTTCGTCATGCTGCGCACCGACATGACGGGCCGCCCGATCAACCGGCTCGAGGGCGAATACGCCGAGCACTTCCCCGACGACGATTCGTATCACATCACCGCCCCCCGGGCCGTCGGCCAGCGCGAATCCAGCCCGATCACCGTGGGCATTTCCAAGACCGCCATCATGGAACAGGGCGGCAAGCGCATCGTCATGAACGGCGACGCCTACGTGCATCGCCAGCCCGACGCCAACAATGACCTGCTGGACGTGCGCAGCCAGCAGCTGATCATCCTGCCGGACGAGGACGTGGTCTATACCGACCTGCCGGCCGAAGTGCTGAAAGGCCGTTCGCGCATGAACGGCACCGGCATGCACTACAACAACAGGACCCGCCAGTTGCAGGTCTCAGCATCGACCGACGTGGAAATCGCCGGCGGCGAAGGCAAGCAGCAGCGCCGCACCGAGATTCCAGCCCCCAACAATACCGACCAGAAGAAGCCATGACCGACCTCCGGATTCGCCTTGCCCCGACGACGCGCCTGATCGGCGCCGCCCTGCTGGCCGCGGCGGCGCTCGCGCCCTCGGCCCACGCGGCGGACCCCGCGCCCCAGCCGGCGGCCGGCAAGGCCGCGCCCGCCGAAGAACCCAGCACGCTGATCCTGTCGGACACGCTGCACTACGACGACGTGAAGAAGCAGAGCGTGTTCACCGGCAACGTCAACATGACACGCGGGTTGATGACGCTGACCTCCGACACGCTGGAAATGCACGAGGACGCCAAGGGCAACCAGTACGGCACGGCCACCGCGAACAAGGGCAAGGTCGTCACCATCCGCCAGGAACGCCCCGAGAACTTCGAGCTCATCGAAGGCAAGGGCCTGCGCGCCGAATACGACGGCACCAACAGCACCTTCGACCTCATCGGCCAGGCCGTGGTGGTGCGCTACGTCTGTGGCAAACCGTTCGACACCATCCGTGGCGAACGGGTACGCTACAACGAAAAGAGCGGCACCTACGAAGCCCATGGCGGCCCCAACTCGGCCGCGGCCGGCGGCCGGGTGCGCTCGGTGGCCGAGCCCCGCGCCAAGGCGGACGCCGCCATCGCCGAATGCCGCAAGCAGCAGGCCTCGAAGAAGGGGCGCTAAGCGCCTCCCCCCGCAACACATCCGCCGCCACGCATGAATCCACCCTCTGTGCAGACCCCTGTGACCTCCGCCCCTTCGGGCGTCAAGCAGGGCAGCCTGCGCGCAACCGGCTTGCGCAAGACCTATAACGGCCGCACCGTGGTGCAGGACGTCTCCCTGTCCGTCTCCAGCGGCGAAGTCGTGGGCCTGCTCGGCCCGAACGGCGCCGGCAAGACCACCAGCTTCTACATGATCGTGGGCCTGGTGCCGGCCGACGCCGGCCGCATCGAGATCGACGGCGACGCCATCACCGCCATGCCGATCCACAAGCGCGCGCGCATGGGCCTGTCCTACCTGCCGCAGGACGCGTCCGTGTTCCGCCGGCTGACGGTGGAGCAGAACATCCGCGCCGTGCTGGAGCTGCAACTGGGGCCGGATGGCAAGGCCCTGCCCACGGCCAAGATCAACCAGCAGATGGAATCGCTGCTGGAGGAATTGCAGATCGGCCACATCCGCAGCAACGCGGCCATCTCGCTGTCGGGCGGCGAACGCCGCCGCGTGGAAATCGCGCGCGCGCTGGCCACCAGCCCGCGCTTCATCCTGCTGGACGAACCCTTCGCCGGCGTGGACCCCATCGCGGTGATCGAGATCCAGCGCATCGTGCGCTTCCTGAAGGGCCGCGGCATCGGCGTGCTCATCACCGACCACAACGTGCGCGAAACGCTGGGCATCTGCGACCGCGCCTACATCATCAGCGAAGGCAAGGTGCTGACCGACGGCCATCCCGACGAGATCGTCGGCGATCCGGCCGTGCGCCGCGTCTACCTGGGCGAGCACTTCCGCATGTAACAGCGGCGGCCCTGGGGAAGACCCTTAGGGCCGCTCCGCTTTCTCCAGGCGGCCCGGCCCGCCACGGCGCTTGCGCGCTTTTCCCGATTTTTCCCCGCGATTCCCGGCATTTCCCGGCGCCATTTCCGCGCGCCGCGGCGCCTTGCGCCCCCCCGCCGGACTCAGCCATAAAAATGCCACGAACTTGCGCTAGGTCAGCTTGTTTTATCGGCGCGAGTCTATACACTAGTACCAACGACCCACACAAAACCTCTCTACCAAGGAGATCGCCTAACGACCCCACCGCGCCATCGGGCGCACCTCTTATATCCTCTTTACAGAAGGAGAGCACACTATGAACCTGAGCATCTGCGGTCGTCACCTCGACGTCACCCCGGCCATCCGGGAATATGTCATGAACAAACTGGCGCGAGTGCTGCGGCATTTCGATCACGTCATCGATACCCAGGTCATGCTCTCAGTTGAGCCCCTGCGGCACAAAGCCGAAATCACCATGCGTCTGAGCGGCAAGGACATTCATTGTGAAGCAACCGATGAAAACCTCTACGCTGCGATAGACCTCCTCGCCGACAAAGTCGACCGTCAGGTCATCAAGCACAAGGACAAGGTGCGAAGCCACACAGCAGAGTCCGTGAAGCGGCAAGCGGCGAATCTCTCGCCTCCCCAGTAGTACCGCGCCTCACGATCGCTCGCCTGCGAGCGCTTGGCAATACAGCGATTAACCATCCTGCCTGAGTCCCGGTGTCCCGCTAGACCTTGCGTCCAGCCGGGGCATCGGCAAATACCTCCCCCCCCACGCAGTACCCGCGCAACCGCGTCCGCGCCCGACCTGTCCGTCGCCCCGGATCCGCTCCTTATTTTTCCCCGCTTCGACTGTCGTACCGGCCAGGCACATGCCCGCAAGGTCGCGCGCCAGGCGCGACCTGCTCCGAAATATGCGCCCGCGCGCCCCGGAATGCCCACAACCCGGCGCTATCGGTCTATGCTGTCGCTCTTGCGCCTGACGGACGGCACGCCGCCCGGGGCGCGGCGTGCCATGGCCAGCCTCGCGGACAACCCGTCGCGGCCAGCCGGAAGCACAGGGGGACGCGCCTGGAACCAGCAGCGGAAAGTCTGCGGGACAACCCCTGGTCCGGGCGTTTTTTGCAGTGCGTCATATAACCATATAATGCTCCGCATGAATCATCTGTCGCGCATTCTTCCCGCCGGCAACGTCGTGCTAGACATGCTCGCCACGAGCAAGAAACGCGCGTTCGAACAAGCCGGCCTACTCTTCGAAAACAATCACGGCCTGGCGCGTTCGCTGGTGTTCGACAGCCTGTTCGCGCGCGAGCGCCTCGGGTCGACGGCGCTGGGCCAGGGCGTTGCCGTGCCGCACGGCCGCGTCAAGGGCCTGGAGCAGGCGCTGGCGGCGTTCATCCGCCTGGCGCAGCCCATTGCCTTCGACGCCCCCGACGGCCAGCCCGTCTCCATGCTGCTCTGCCTGCTGGTGCCCGAAACCGCGACGCAGCAGCACCTGGACATCCTGGCCGAACTGGCGCAGCTGATGTCAAACAAGGCGCTGCGCGAAGCGCTGGGCACCGAGACCGATCCGGCCGTGGTCCACAAGATGCTGACCACCGGCCAACTCTGATTCTCCACGCGGACACGCAGCCATGCTCACGGTGCAGGAACTGGTCGACGACAACGCCGACAAAATCCCTTTCAACTGGATCGCGGGCCAGGGCGCCGCGGACCGCGCGATTCCCGATGACGGCATGGCGGCCGCCGACCTGGTCGGCCACCTGAACCTGATCCACCCCTCGCGCATCCAGGTGTTCGGCCAGGAAGAGCTGGCGTACTACACCCGCTTCGACCTGCGCCGCCGCATGCACCACATGGACGAGCTGCTGATCGGCGGCGTGCCCGCCATCCTGCTGGCCGACGGCCTGACGCCGCCGCAGGACCTGGTGGACCAGTGCGACCAGCACCAAGTGCCGCTGCTGTCCACGCCGGTCGCCGCCGCGCAGCTGATCGACCTGCTGCGCATCTACCTGGGCAAGAAGCTCGCGCCCACCACCACCGTGCATGGCGTGTTCCTGGACGTGCTGGGCCTGGGCGTGCTGATCACCGGCGAATCCGGCCTGGGCAAGAGCGAACTGGCGCTGGAACTGATCTCGCGCGGCCACGGCCTGGTGGCCGACGACGCAGTCGAGTTCTCGCGCACCGCGCCCAACATGATCGAGGGCCACTGCCCGCAGCTGCTGCAGAACCTGCTGGAAGTGCGCGGCCTGGGCCTGCTCGACATCCGCACCATCTTCGGCGAGACCTCGGTGCGCCGAAAGATGCGCCTGAAGCTCATCGTGCACCTGGTGCGCGCCACCGCGCAGGACAAGTTCGAACGCCTGCCGCTGCAGGACATCACGCAGGACATGCTGGGCCTGCCGGTGCGCAAGGTCATGCTGCAGGTGGCCGCCGGCCGCAACCTTGCCGTGCTGGTCGAGGCCGCCGTGCGCAACACCATCCTTAAGCTGCGCGGCATCGACACGCTGGGCGAATTCATGGAACGCCAGGCCATGGCGATCCTGCAAAGCAGCAAGTAACGCCGTCCACGACAGGCAGGCCCGCGCCCTTGGCCCTGTACGAGACCTTTGCGTCCGAGATCGAGAAATCGATCCGCGACGGCGTGCTGCGCGTCGGCGACAAGCTGCCTTCCGTGCGCGACGCCTGTTCCAGCCGTGGCGTCAGTCCCTCCACCGTCTTCCAGGCCTATTACCTGCTGGAAGCGCGCGGCCTGATCCGCGCGCGCCCCCGCTCGGGCTACTACGTGAGCGCGCGCGCCGAGCCGCTGCCGCCCGAACCCGGCGCATCCTGTCCGGATGGCGAGTCCACCGAGCTGGCGATCAGCGAACGCATCTTCGACATCCTGGGTTCAGTGCGCAACCGCAACGTGGTGCCGCTGGGATCCGCCTTTCCATCGCCACTGCTGTTTCCGCTGCCTCGGCTGGCGCAGGCCATGGCGGCGCATCTCAAGCGCCAGGACCCGCTGGACACGGTCGAGGACCTGTCGCCCGGCAATCCCGCGCTGCGCCGCCAGATCGCGCTGCGCTACCTGATCGCCGGCATCAACATCCCCGCCAGCGACATCGTCGTCACCAACGGCGCGCTCGAGGCGCTGAACCTGTGCCTGCAGGCGGTGACCCGCCCCGGCGACACGGTGATCGTCGAGGCGCCCACGTTCTACGGCGCGCTGCAGGCGCTGGAACGGCAGGGACTGAAGGCATTGGAAGTGCCGACGCACCCGCGCACCGGCATGGACCTGCACGCGCTGGAAAACGCCATCGCCCGGCACCGGCCCGCGGCCTGCTGGCTCATGACGCAATTCCAGAATCCGCTGGGCAGCCTCATGCCCGACGAGCGCAAGCGGCAATTGGTCGAGCTGCTGGCACGCCACGACATTCCGCTGATCGAGGACGACGTCTACGGCGAGCTGTATTTCGGCGCGACGCGCCCGGTGCCGGCCAAGGCCTATGACACGCAGGGCCTGGTGCTGCACTGTTCCTCATTCTCCAAATGCCTGGCGCCGGGCTACCGCATCGGCTGGGCCTCGGCGGGCCGATACACGCAGCGCGTGCAGCGGCTCAAGCTGTCGTCCACGCTGTCGGCGTCCGGCCCGGCGCAGGGCGCGATCGCGGAATTCCTGGAACAGGGCGGCTACGACCGTCACCTGCGCCGGCTGCGCGACACGCTGCAGGCCCAGCAGGCCCGGATGGCGACGGAGGTGGCGCACGCGTTTCCCGCCGGCACGCGCATGACGCGGCCACAAGGCGGCTTCTTCCTGTGGCTGGAGCTGCCCCAGGGCATCGACGCACTGGCGTTGCATCGCCAGGCGCTGGCGCGCGGCATCAGCGTCGCGCCCGGCCCGATCTTCTCGGCCAGCGGCCAGTTCGCCAGCGCGCTGCGCCTGAACTGCGGCCACCCCTGGAACGAAGCCCAGGCCAAGGCCGTGCGCACGCTGGGCGAGCTGGCTCTCGCGGCGCTGGCCCGGCCCAGGCCTGAAGCCCGCGGCCTGACGCTCGGCCCCTGAGCCTCGGGACCGGCAGCCGGCCCCAAGACTCCAGGCGCGCCAACGTCAATTGCGCGTGGACGCGTCGCGCGCGCGCTTGACCTCCAGCGGCGTGACGCCGCCCGCCTCGTTGCCCCAGCTGTTGCGGATATAGGTCACCAGCGCGGCGATGTCGTTGTCGTTCAGCAGTTGCCCGAACGGCGGCATGCCGTGAGGCCGGGGATTGGCCGTCGTGGCCGGCGCGTAACCGCCGTCGAGCACCATGCGGATGGCGTTGACGGGCGACGGCGCGGTCACGCCGGGATTGCCGGCCAGCGCGGGCCAGGCCGAACCCGCGCCCTCGCCCGCCGCCTGATGGCATTGCACGCACTGCTGGCGGTAGATCTTGCCGCCTATGTCCATCAAGGCGGGCGAGGCCGACGCGGCCTGGCGCTGCGTGGCCGCCGGCGTGGCGGGCAAGGTCTTCAGGTAGACCCCGATCGCCAGCGCATCGTCATCGCTCAGGTACTGCGTGCTGCCCCTCACCACCTCGGCCATGGACCCCGTGGCGGTGGAATGCGCGGCGATGCCGGTCTTGAGCAGCGCCGCGATGTCCGTGGCCTGCCAGCGGCCCATGCCGACGCTCATGTCGTTGGTCAGCGGCGGCGCGTACCAGTCCAGCACCGGAATCACGCCGCCGGCCAGCGGCTCGGCCGCGCGCGTGGCGCCCAGGCTGTTGCGCGGCGTATGGCAGGCCGCGCAATGGCCCGGCCCCTCGACCAGATAGCGGCCACGGTTCCAGGGCACCGACTGGCCGGCGTCGGATTGCAGCGTGCCCGGCTTGAAGTACAGCGCCCGCCAGAACGCCAGCAACGCGCGCTGGTTGTAGGGGAAATCCATTTCAGCGGGGCGCTTGGGCTGGTTGACCGGTTCCACCGTGCGCAGGAAGGCATACAGCGCGTCGGCGTCGGCGCGCGTCATGCGCGTGTACTCGGTGTAGGGAAAGGCCGGATACAACAGCGTGCCGTCGCGCGACTTGCCGTTGTGCAGCGCGCGCCAGAAGTCATCCGCGCTCCAGGCGCCGATGCCGGTCTGCGGATCCGGCGTGAGGTTGGGACCGTAGACCACGCCGAACGGCGTGGGCACCGGCGTGCCGCCGGCATAGGGCTTGCCGCCCCGGCTGGTGTGGCAGGCCATGCAGTTGCCCGCCAGCGCCAGGTAGCGGCCGCGCTCGGCCAGGCTGGCCGCGTCGCCGGTCGCGGGCGGACCGCCGCCGGCGTCCTCGCGCGTGCCCATCCAGTACAGCGTGCCCGCCGCCGCCACGATCAGCAGGAACAGGGCCGCCAGGGCGCGTTTGATGTGTTTCATGGCCGCCCCCTCAACGCCGCGCCTGGCTGCCGCACTCGGCGGGCAGCTTGAGCGAATTCGCCGGTTCGGCGGCGTAGGACGCGGGCACCGGCCGCGACGACAGCCAGGCCGCCAGCGCGCTGATGTCCGCCGGCGTCAGCTTGTCGGCCACGTCCGCCATGCAGTCGGGCTCGGCCGCGCGCCGCAGCCCGTTCTTCCAGCTGCCGATCTGGGCGCCGATGTAGTCGCGCGGCAGGCCCAGCAGGCCGGGCACGCCCGGCAATAGCCCGCCCAGCGAGGCGCCGTGGCAGGCGGCGCATGCCGGCAGGCCGCGCGCGGCGTCGCCATCCTGGGCAAGCTTGCGGCCAGCCTCCAGGATCGCGGTGGAAACCTCGGGGCGCACCACCGCCGGATACGGCACGTGCTGGTCGGCGAAATAGGCCGCGATCTCGCGCAGGTAGTCATCGGGCAGGCCGGCCAGCAGATGCGACATGGGCCGGTACTGCCGCCGGTCATCGCGGAAGTTCAGCAGCTGGTGGTAGAGGTATTCCTGGGGCTTGCCGGCCAGGCGCGGGTAGTAGCCATCGGACCCGGCGCGGCCCTGCTCGCCGTGGCAGGCGGTACAGGCGGCGACGCGCGCGGCCATGGTGTCCGGCTTCAGGACCGGCCCCTGCGCCGCCGCTGGCGCGGTGCCCAACGCTGTGGCCAAACCAACAGCGGCGGCCGCCGACAGGCATGTTTTTACCCAGAACCGCGGTGATGCCACACTACAGGAAGAAATGAAGGCTAACATCTAGGTCGAGTTCCAACCCCGGGGACGCCTGCCGGCGGGGCACGTGAATGAATCGATCGGGTATCCTGCCCCGGAGCTTACGCCACGGGATCAGTCGGGGTACAGGCGCAGATTCCGAGTTTACGGCCATAGCAGATGCCATTCCGCCGGCATCGCCCTCGAAAAGCATGCCAAAATCATGTCCATGTTGAAAGTCGTCCTCGTCACCGGCATTTCCGGCTCCGGCAAGTCCGTGGCCCTGCGGATGCTCGAAGACGCCAGCTATACCTGCGTCGACAACCTGCCGGTGCGGTTCCTGGCCGAGTTCATCGCCAACGCCCGCGACAGCGGCCTGGAGCGCGTGGCGGTCGCCATCGACGTGCGCTCGCCCGGCGAACTGGCCGAACTGCCCGACGTGGTCACCGCGCTGCGCGCCATGGGCACCAGCCTGCGCGTGATCTTCCTGGACGCCAGCACCATCACGCTGGTGCAGCGCTACTCCGAATCGCGCCGCCGCCATCCCCTGACCGACCGCCTGAAGCGCGGCGGCACCGCGCCGTCACTGGCCGAGTGCATCGCCGAGGAACGCGAGCTGCTGGCGCCGCTGCGCGAGCAGGAACACGTGATCGACACCTCGGACCTGACGCCGGGCCAGCTGCGCGCCTGGATCCGCGACCTGATCCAGGCCGACGTGGCGCCGCTGGTGCTGACGTTCGAGTCCTTCGCCTACAAGCGCGGCGTGCCAAGGGACGCCGACCTGGTGTTCGACGTGCGCTGCCTGCCCAACCCCTATTACGACCGCGACCTGCGCCCGCTGACGGGCCGCGACGAGCCCGTGGCCCAATGGCTGTCCGGCTTCGACCAGGTCGGCCAGATGGTCGATGACATCGCCGGCTTCATCCAGCGCTGGCTGCCGCAGTACACGCAGGACACGCGCAACTACCTGACCGTGGCCATCGGCTGCACCGGCGGCCAGCACCGCTCGGTCTACGTGGTCGAACAGCTGGCCAAGCGCTTCGCCGACCATGATCCGCTGCTCGTGCGCCATCGCAACCAGCTTCCGGACGAGTCCGCATGACCCTGAACCGCCCGCTCCACCTGATCATGATGTTGCTGCTGGCCATCGCCGTGGCCGGTTGCTCTTCCACCGGGGGACGAAAAAAGGGCGGTGGCTATTACAAGGACGACGGTCCCGACGCGAATCCGCCGTCCAACCTGGACCAGGTGCCCGACGCGGTGCCGCGCATCGAGCCCTACGCCAGCGGCGCGAACCGGCCCTACGTGGTGTTCGGCCAGCGCTACGTGCCCGACACCACCGGCCAGCCCTATCGCAAGCAGGGCATCGCGTCCTGGTACGGCAAGAAATTCCACGGCAACTCCACGTCGATCGGCGAACCCTACGACATGTACGCCATGACGGCGGCCCACACCACGCTGCCTGTGCCCAGCTACGCCCGGGTGACCAGCCTGGTCAACGGCCGTACCGTGATCGTGCGCGTCAACGATCGCGGCCCGTTCCACAGCGACCGCATCATGGACCTGTCCTACGTGGCGGCCTACAAGCTGGGCATCATCGGCCCGGGCAGCGGCCAGGTGGTGGTGGAAAGCATCGGCGCCGACGAGATCCGGCGCCTGGCCTCGCAAGGCCCCGCCGTCCCGCCGCCCCAGCCGTCGTCGGCCACGGGCTCGCAGCCAGTGGCCGAGCCAGTCGCCGCGGCCCCGGTCGCGCTGACGCCGGTGGCGCTGCCGGCCACGCCGCAGCCGGCCCGACCCGCGCCCGCCGGCGGCATCGGCAACGTCTATCTGCAGGTGGGCGCGTTCAGCCAGCCGGCCAATGCGCAGACGCTGGTCAGCCGCATCAATGCGCAGCTGAGCGCGGAAGGCGCGCCGCCCGCCACGATGGAACAGGCCAACAACCTGTACCGCGTCAAGATCGGCCCCTACCCCGATCGCCAGAGCGCGCTGAACGCCGTGCAGCAGGTGTCGGACCGCATCGGCATCCTGCCCAGCATCGCCGCCCAGTAGGCGCGGCGGTCCCGGCGGGCGCGCGTCGCGCCCGTCATCCTCGACGATCCAAAAAAGCCGTCAGGCTATGCGACGCCCGGCGCTACCAGGGCAGTTCGGCCTGCCCGTCGCAGACGCGGCGCGCCCGCGGGCTGCGGCTCACGTACAGATTGCCCTCGTGCGCCAGCAGCGCCTGCTTGCGCGGCAGCCCGCCGCCAAAACCGGTCAGCGAGGTGTCGCTGCCGATCACGCGGTGACAGGGAATGATGATGATGAGCGGATTGCGGCCCACCGCGCCGCCGATGGCCTGCGCGCCCTTGGGCCGGCCCACGGTCCGCGCCAGTTCGCCATAGCTCGTCAGCACGCCGAAATCCAGCGCGCACAGCGCGCGCCAGACTTCATGCTGGAACGGCGTGCCGACCGGATCCAGCGCCACGTCGAACGTGCGCCGGCCGCCGGCGAACCACTCGTCCAGCTCGCGCCGTCCCTGTTCCAGGATCGGATTCGATTCGTCGCGCAGCCAGCCTTCGGACGAAGGCAGCAGCGCCTGGTCGGTGAACCACGCCCCGCGCAGGCCCTTGGCGCTGGCGATCAGGCGCATCTCGCCCAGCGGCGTGGGCATGTCCCGGTAGACCAGCTGTTCGTTGGGGTCGCCGTGCTTGCCGGACGCGACCGTTGCATAGACCATGCCAATTACTCCATCTATCCCGCTTACTGCCCGTCGCCGGCGGCCGTCTTGCGCAGCGCCCGGCTGTACAGCGCGTCCTTGGGCAGGCCCGTGACCTTGGCCGCCACCTTGGCCGCGTCGCGCACGGACAGGGTTTCCAGCAAGGCGTCGAGCAGCGCGTCAGCGCGCGCGTCGACCTCGCCCTCGTCCTCTCCGGCCTCGTCGGCGTGCGCGATCAGCACGAACTCGCCCTGCTCGCGGTGCGGGTCGGCGGCCAGCCAGGCCGCGCCCTCGCCCAACGCGAAGGTGGCGATTTCCTCGAAGCGCTTGGTCAGCTCGCGCGCCACCGTCAGCTTGCGAGCCGGGCCGCAGACCTCCAGCAGGTCCGCCAGCGTGGCGGCCAGCCGATGCGGCGACTCGAACATCACCACCGGCGCCGGCAGCGCGCACCAGGTGCGCAGCCAGCGCTGGCGCGCGGCCGCCTTGGGCGGCGCGAAACCGGCGAAGGCGAAGGCGGGATTCTCGTCGGACGTGACGCCGCTGCCCATCAGTGCCGCGATGACGGCGCTGGGGCCAGGCACCGGCACCACCGCGTAGCCGGCCTCGCGCACCGCGCGGACCACGCGCGCGCCCGGATCGCTGACGGCCGGCGCGCCGGCGTCGGACACCAGCGCCACGCGCTGGCCCTGGGCCAGGCGCTCGCAGATCGCCTGCGCGGCCGAGGCTTCGTTGTGCCGATGGGCGGCCATGAGCGGCGTGCCCACGCCCCAGGCGTCCAGCAGCTTGCGGCTGGCGCGGGTATCCTCGGCGGCGATCACGTCCGCGCGCTGCAGGGCATGCCAGGCCCGCAGGCCCAGGTCGCCCAGGTTGCCGATGGGCGTGGCCACCACGTACAGCGTCGCGGCGGGCCAGTGCTGGCCGGCGACGCTCTCGGCGACCCGGCTCCAGGCATCGCCGGCGGCGGGTGAGACATTTTGATTCATTGCGGGCAGCTCAGGCGGAAAACCATGCCAGTGTAGCCGCCTGGCGCATCCCTTCCGCCCTGGAGCCCGCATGAACGACGAGATCCTGCCCCTGGCCCTGGCGCTCGCGCAGGCCGCGCGGCGCCGCGCCCGGCGCAAACGGCGCGCGACGGCGCGCAAGCCCGCCCCCGCGCCGCGCCGCTCGCCCACCCAGCGCGTCGGCGACGCCCACGAGGACGCCGCGCTGCGCCTGCTGCAGGCGCGCGGCCTGGTCCTGCTGGCGCGCAACCTGGCCTGCCGTCACGGCGAGATCGACCTGGCCATGCGCGACGGCGCGATGCTGGTCTTCGTCGAGGTCCGCGCCCGCCGCGACGCGCGCTTCGGCGGCGCGGCGGCCAGCATCGGCGCGGCCAAGCAGCGGCGGCTGGCCCAGGCGGCCGCGTACTGGCTGCCACGCCTGGCCGCCCGCCACTGGCGCGGCGTCCCGCCGGCCGCGCGCTTCGACGTGGTCGCCTTCGAATCCGGCGTTGCCCGGTGGCTGCGCGATGCCTTCCTGGTCGCGGGCTGAACCATCCGGCGCGCCCGGCGACAGGGCGGTTACGACAAGGCGAAAAGCCGTTACGCCTGGTCAGGCCGGCGTCACGGCCCCATGAGATAATCGCGCCCATGGATATGACCTCTCGTATGACGTCGCACTTTCGCGATGCCGCGGCCACGCTCGAGCAAAGCATGAACGAGCTGGCCGAACCGCTGGCGGTGGCGGTGGACGTGCTGTTTGGCGCCCTGGCGAACAATGGCAGGATTCTGGCTTGCGGCAATGGCGGCTCGGCCGCCGACGCGCAGCATTTCGTCGCCGAACTGGTGGGCCGCTTCGAGCGCGAACGCCTGCCCCTGGCCGGCATCGCGCTCAATACCGACACCTCGATCATGACGGCGGTCGGCAACGACTACGGCTTCGACGAGATCTACGAGCGCCAGGTCAACGCGCTGGGCCAGCCCGGCGACGTGCTGGTGGCCATTTCCACCAGCGGCAACTCGCCCAACGTGGTGCGCGCCATGGAAGCGGCCAGCGCCCGGGAAATGCATGTGCTGGCCCTGACCGGCAAGGGCGGCGGCGTCATGGGGGAACTCATTACGCCAATGGACGTCCATCTATGCGTGCCCAGTGATCGCACGATGCGCATCCAGGAAGTCCACATCTTGCTGCTGCACGCCCTTTGTGACGGCATTGACGCTCTTCTGCTAGGAGACACCGAATGATTTCTGACGCCAGGACCGCGGTCCGCCCGCTGCTGCTCGCCGCCTTGCTCTCGACCGCCGCCCTGTCGCTGTCGGCCTGCGCGCCCCTGATCGTCGGCGGCGCCGCCGCCACTACGGCGGTGGTCGCGACCGACCGCCGCACGTCGGGCACCCAGCTCGAAGACCAGAACATGGCCTTCAAGGCGCAGCACCAGATTTCCCAGAAGCTGGGCGAGACCGCGCGGGTCAACGCCATGGCCTATGGCGGCATCCTGCTGCTGACCGGAGACGTGCCCACCGACGAGGCCAAGAACCAGGCCACCGCCATGGCCCGCGGCGTCGAGAACGTCAAGCAGGTGGTGAACCAGCTGACCGTGGGCCCGATCGCCTCGCTGGGCGTGCGCTCGAACGACACCTGGCTGACCTCCAAGGTCAAGACGGCCCTGATCAACACCAAGTACGTGCCGTCGGGCACCATCGCCGTCACCACCGACCACAGCGTGGTGTACCTGATGGGCAAGCTGACCCAGGCCGAGGGCGACTACGCCGCCAACGCGGCGGCCGACGTGGGCGGCGTGGCCAAGGTTGTTAAACTGTTCGAGACCATCAGCCGCGAGGAAGCCGTGCGGCTGTCCGGCAGCGGATCCAAGTCCTCGCAGTCCGGCTCCTCCGCCGACGCCAAGGCGCCGATCGAAAGCAGCGCCGGCGCCCAGGGCGACGGCAACGCCTCCGGCGGCGGCGGCAGCAGTGGCGTGCAGGCCATACCGATCAAGTAACGCTCTACTCTACGCGGCCCAGCGATGAAAAAAGCCCTTCTAGCCCTGACCCTCCTGGTGGCCGCCGGCATCGGCGGCTGGTTCCTGCTGCGCCCGGCGCAGACCGCGCCGGACGTGCAATTCACCACGCTGGAGGGCAAGTCCTTCTCCATGCAGGACCTGCGCGGCAAGGTCGTGCTGGTGAAGTTCTGGGCGACCAGCTGCGTCACCTGCGTCAAGCAGATGCCGGAAACCATCTCGGCCTACAACGAGTACGCGGCCAAGGGCTACGAAGCCATCGCGGTCGCGATGAACTACGACCCGCCCAACTTCGTGCTGAACTTCGCCGAGACCCGCAAGCTGCCCTTCCCGGTGGCGCTGGACACCAAGGGCGACATCGCCCGCGCCTTCGGCGACATCCGCCTGACGCCCACGGCCTTCCTGATCGACAAGCAGGGCCGCATCATCAAGCGCTACCTGGGCGAATACGACGTGGCCGAATTCCACGCCACCGTGGAAAAGGCGCTGGCCGCGGGTTGAACCGCATTCGATTCCGGTCCCGCCCAAAGAAAAACCGCTCTGAGAAGAGCGGTTTTCTTTTGCCCGGCTGGAAAGCCCGCCCGGCTTAGAACGCCGGCACCACGGCACCCTTGTACTTTTCCTGGATGAACTTCTTCACCTCGGGCGTGTGCAGCGCGTTGACCAGCTTCTTGATGGCCGGCGCGTCCTTGTTGTCGGCGCGGGTCACCAGCACGTTGGCATAGGGCGAGTCGGAGCCTTCGATGAACAGCGCGTCCTTGGTCGGAACCAGGCCGGCTTCCAGCGCGTAGTTGGTGTTGATCAGCGCCAGGTCCACGTCGTCCAGCGAACGCGGCAGCATCGCGGCTTCCAGTTCGCGGAACTTCAGCTTCTTGGGGTTCTCGACCACGTCGGCGGCGGTCGCCAGGATGTTGGACGGATCCTTCAGCTTGACCAGGCCCTGCTTCTGCAGCAGCACCAGGGCGCGGCCGCCGTTGGACGGATCGTTCGGGATGGCGATCGTGGCGCCGTCCTTGAGTTCGGAGATGCTCTTGATCTTCTTGGAGTAGCCGCCGAAGGGCTCGACGTGCACCAGGGCCACCGGCACCAGCGTGGCCTTGCGGTCCTTGTTGAACGACTCCAGGTAAGGCTTGTGCTGGAAGAAGTTGGCGTCGAGCTGCTTGTCGTTCAGTTGCAGGTTGGGCTGCACGTAGTCGCTGAACACCTTGATGTCCAGTTCCACGCCTTCCTTGGCCAGCTGCGGCTTCACCACTTCCAGGATTTCGGCATGCGGCACCTGGGTCGCGCCCACCACGATTTTTTCAGCATGGGCGGCGCCTGCGGCCGCCAGGAAGAAAGCCGAGGCCGCCAGGGCCGACCGGACGAAGTTCAAACGCATGTATTGCCTCTTTTATAGGTAGGAAATCGGGGGCTGATGCCCGGCCGGTTGGGGTTCCGCCCTCTCGTGGAGCGCGGCGCCGTTGTGAAAACGCCCCCAATTTACCTGAATGCCGGTTATTTGTCGGGCATATGAACATGGGTTTTGGATATAAGCCGGCAGCGGGTACTACAATCCGTCGTATGCTTGCGCTGGCGCGGTTCCTGTGCCTTATCGCGCAGGCATTTTCATGCCGCCGCCTCCCAGGAAGCGAAGGCTTTCCCCTCTCATGACCCACGCTTTTTCAATCATCTATTTACCGACTTAGCTGCCATGACCGACACCCCCGACCCTGCTGCCGTCTCGTCTCCCGCCGTCAAAGCCGCCGTGCTGTCCGAGGCCTTGCCGTACATTCGACGATTTCACGGCAAGACCATCGTGGTGAAGTACGGCGGCAACGCCATGACGGAAGAGCGGTTGCAGCGCAGCTTCGCGCACGACGTGGTGCTGCTCAAGCTGGTCGGCCTGAACCCCGTGGTGGTCCACGGCGGCGGTCCGCAGATCGATGACGCGCTGCGTCGCATCGGCAAGCAGGGCACCTTCATCCAGGGCATGCGCGTCACCGACGCCGAGACCATGGAAGTCGTCGAATGGGTGCTGGGCGGCCAGGTCCAGCAGGACATCGTCATGATGATCAACGAAGTCGGCGGCAAGGCCGTGGGCCTGACCGGCAAGGACGGCGGACTGATCCAGGCCCAGAAGAAGCTGATGGCCAACAAGGACAACCCCGCCGAGCCCATCGACATCGGCTTCGTCGGCGACATCACGCTGGTCGAGCCGGCCGTGGTCAAGGCGCTGCAGGACGACCAGTTCATCCCGGTCATCTCGCCCATCGGCTATGGCGAGGATGGCACCGCCTACAACATCAACGCCGACGTGGTCGCCGGCAAGATGGCCGAAGTGCTGGGCGCCGAAAAGCTGTTGATGCTGACCAACACCCCGGGCGTGCTGGACAAGGCGGGCAAGCTGCTGCGCAGCCTGTCGGCCCAGACCATCGACGAGCTGTTCGCCGACGGCACCATCTCGGGCGGCATGCTGCCCAAGATCTCGTCGGCGCTGGACGCCGCCAAGAACGGCGTGAACTCGGTCCACATCGTCGACGGCCGCGTGCCGCACTGCCTGCTGCTGGAAATCCTCACGGACCAAGGCGTCGGCACCATGATCAGCTCGCATTGATGCCCACCCCCGAAGCGCTGCGCGCTTCCCCCTCAAGGGGGCGCTGCTGCGGACCGGCAAAGCCGGCTCCGCGCAGCCCCTGTCGGGGCCGTGTAGCCTCAACTTGGACGGTGCGTAGCGCCATGGGCCACTGATGCGAAGCCTGCGCCAATTGCAGCGGCCCGCGGTGCGCGTGCGGCGGTCCCGCAGGACCGCCGCGCACGACGACGGACTGTTGTGGCTGTTCGACCTGGACAACACGCTGCACGACACGTCGCACGCGATCTTCCCGCGCATCGACCACGGCATGACCATGGCCGTGGCCGAGACACTCGGCGTGGACATCGACACGGCCAACCACCTGCGCCGCAAGTACTGGAAGCGCTACGGCGCCACCATGATCGGCCTGGTGCGCCACCATGGCGTGGACCCGCACGAGTTCCTGCACCGCAGCCACGACTTCGACGTGAACCCGCTGGTGCGCGCCGAGAAGGCGCTGGCCTACAAGCTGCGCCAGCTGCCCGGACGCAAGGTGCTGCTGACCAACGCGCCGCTCGAGTACGCGCGCGCGGTGCTGCGCCGACTGGGCATCCTGCGCCAGTTCGACAGCCTCTGGGCCATCGAGCACATGCGCCTGCATGGCGAGTTCCGCCCCAAGCCATCGCCGGCCCTGCTGCGCTACGTGCTGGCGCGCGAGGGCGCATCACCCCGCCGCACCGTGCTGGTCGAGGACACGCTGGCCAACCTGCGCGGCGCGCGCCGCGCCGGCCTGCGCACGGTCCACGTCTATCATCCCGGCACGCCGTTCGGACGCGGCCGCTCGCAACGGCCGTCCTACGTCGACTTGCGGGTAAACTCGGTCAGTGATTTGCTGTTGCGCCGACGTCCCCTGCGAGGATAGCGGCGGGTCTTACCCCCCACCCTTCCGTCAGCCTGCGTGGACCAGACACTTTCATGGCGAGCAAACCCGGCGAACGCAAGACCCAGATACTGCAGACCCTGGCCGAAATGCTGGAGCAGCCGCACGCCTCCCGCATCACCACGGCCGCGCTGGCCGCGCGCCTGTCGGTATCCGAGGCCGCGCTGTACCGCCACTTCGCCAGCAAGGCGCAGATGTTCGAAGGGCTGATCGAATTCATCGAGACCAGCATCTTCACGCTGGTCAACCAGATCGCCGCCGCCGAGCCGCTGGGCGTGACCCAGGCGCGCCAGACCGTGGCCATGCTGCTCACCTTCTCCGAACGCAACAAGGGCATGACCCGCGTGCTGACCGGCGACGCGCTGGTCACCGAGGACAACCGGCTGCAGGAACGCATCAACCACATCAACGACCGCATCGA
Organism: Achromobacter sp. 1011811831; assembly: GCF_059760905.1. Lineage (NCBI taxonomy): Bacteria > Pseudomonadati > Pseudomonadota > Betaproteobacteria > Burkholderiales > Alcaligenaceae > Achromobacter > Achromobacter sp. 1011811831. The sequence continues at coordinate 15,565 of NZ_JCBANG010000058.1, read as the reverse complement.
GGCCTCGCTGCGACAGTCGCTGCGCACCGCCGTGACCGACGGCGGCCTGCCGCCCGAGGCCAACATCAGCGCCCATGCCAGCCTGCTGACGCACCTGGTGCTGGGTCGCTGGCTGCGCTATGCGCAAAGCGGCTGGCGCGTCGCGCCCACGCTGCACCTGGACGAACAGCTGCGCCTGGCGCTGGGCTGAGCGTCCGCGAAACACCCTTCTGGTTGACGCTCACGGCCGCCGCGCGCGCCTTGCCGCGCATGCGCGCAGCTCCTTGCCGGGCTTGCGATTTTTCAGGGCCGACGAGCATAATGCCGCGGGTGGGTTCCCACAAGCGCGATATCCAAGTGGCTTGACCCACATCAATACGGGTTTTCCTGAATGCCGTCACGATCATACTGTAGCGTCGACATGCCGAATTGATTCATCCCGTGCTCGCGGGGCGGCGTGTCGTCAGTTTGACCTCAACCGGAGATGGATATGACCGCGCCAGCCGCCGTCCCTGCCCCACAAAACAAAACCAAGATCCCCATCGGACTCATCGCCGGCTTTGTCGCGCTGATCGCAGTGCTGCTGATGCCCCTGCCGGCGGACCTGCCGGTTGCCGGCCATCGCATGCTGGCCATCCTGGCCTTCGCCGTGGTCGTGTGGATCACCGAAGCCGTGTCGTACGAAGCCAGCGCCATCATGATCACGACGCTGATGGCCTTCCTGCTCGGCACTGCGCCGACCATCAAGGATCCGCAGGTGCTGTACGGCACCTCCGCCGCCATCAGCATGGCGCTGACAGGCTTCGCCAACTCGGCGCTGGCGCTGGTGACCGGCGCGCTGTTCATCGCCGCCGCCATGACCTTCACCGGACTGGACCGGCGCATCGCGCTGGTCACGCTGTCCAAGGTCGGCACCAGCACGCGCCGCATCCTGATCGGCGCGATCGCCGTGACCATCGTGCTGAGCCTGGTCGTGCCCAGCGCCACGGCGCGCAGCGCCGCGGTGGTGCCCATCATGATGGGCGTGATCGCGGCCTTCGGCGTGGACAAGCGCTCGAACATCGCCGCCGGCATCATGATCATCGTGGCGCAGGCCACCAGCATCTGGAACGTCGGCATCCAGACCGCCGCCGCGCAGAACCTGCTGACGGTCGGCTTCATGGAAAAGATGCTGGGCCAGCGCGTGGCCTGGTCCGACTGGCTGATCGCGGGCGCCCCCTGGTCGCTGATCATGTCGGCCGTGCTGGTCGTCGTGGTGCTCAAGATGCTGCCGCCGGAAAGCAACAGCATCGCCGGCGGCAAGGAAGCCGTCGAGAAGTCGCTGCGTGATCTCGGTCCCATGACCGGCGCGCAGAAGCGCCTGATGGCCGTGTCCGTGCTGCTGCTGCTGTTCTGGGCCACCGAAGGCAAGCTGCACAAGTTCGACACCACCTCCACCACCTACTTCGGCCTGGTGCTGCTGATGCTGCCGCGCTTCGGCGTGATGACCTGGAAAGACGTGCAATCGCGCATACCGTGGGGCACCGTGATCGTGTTCGGCGTCGGCATCAGCCTGGGCACCGCGCTGCTCACCACGCAGGCCGGCCAATGGCTGGGCAACCAGGTGGTCGCGCACACCGGCCTGGACCACCTCGGACCGCTGGCGATCTTCGCCATCCTGTCGGCCTTCCTGATCATCATCCACCTGGGTTTCGCCAGCGCCACCGCGCTGACCTCGGCCATGCTGCCCATCCTGATCTCGGTGCTGGCCACGCTGCCGGGCGAGTTCAGCCGCCTGGGCATGACCATGCTGCTGGGCTTCGTGGTCAGCTATGGCTTCATCCTGCCCATCAACGCGCCGCAGAACATGGTGTGCCTGGGTACGGAAACGTTCAACGCCCGCCAGTTCGCCAAGGTCGGCATCGTCATCACCATCGTCGGCTACCTGCTGATGCTGCTGTTCGGCATGACCTACTGGCGCTGGCTGGGCTGGCTGTAAGGAGAAGCGCGCATGAAAATCTCGCTTGAACAGGCACGGGAATACGGGCGGCGCGTGCTGGCCGCCCAGGGCGTGCCGGAAGACATCGCGCGCGACGTGGCCGATCACCTGGTGGAGTCCGACCGCGTCGGCTACACCAGCCACGGCCTGTCCATCCTCACCAACTACCGCCGCGTGCTGGCCGACGGGCTGGCGCAGGCCGACGGCCGGCCCGAGCTGGTCAACGACCGTGGCGCCATGCTGGCCTATGACGGCCACAACGGCCTGGGCCAGCACGTGGGCAAGGTGGTCATCGAAAAGGCCATCGAGCGCACGCAGCAGCATGGCCAGTGCATCCTGACGCTGCGCCGCAGCCACCACCTGGGCCGCATGGGCCACTACGGGGAAATGGTGGCGGCGCAGGGGCTGATCCTGCTGGCCTTCACCAACGTGATCAACCGCGCGCCCACCGTGGCGCCGTTCGGCGGCGCACAGGCCTGCATGACCACCAATCCGCTGTGCTTCGCCGGGCCGCTGCCTGGCGGGCGGCCGCCCTTCATCGTGGACATGGCCACCAGCTCCATCGCCGTCAACAAGGCGCGCGTGCTGGCCGCCAAGGGCGAACAGGCGCCGCCGGGATCGCTGATCGACGCCCAGGGCAACCCCACCACCGATCCGAACGCGCTGTTCGCCGATCCACCGGGCGCGCTGCTGCCCTTCGGCGGCCACAAGGGCTACGCCATGGGCCTGGTGGCCGAGCTGCTGGCCGGCGTGCTGTCCGGCGGCGGCACCATCCAGCCCGAGCACCCGCGCAACGGCGTGGCCACCAACAACATGTTCGCCATCCTGCTGAACCCGCAGGTCGACTTCAACACCGACTGGCGCTCGCTGGAAGTCGGCGCCTTCATCGACTACCTGCAAGCCTGCCCGCCGCAACCTGGCGTGGACCGGGTGCAGTATCCCGGCGAATACGAAGCCGCCAACCGCGCGCTGAACGCGGATTCGCTGACCTTCGATGCGCGTATCTGGGACGGCATGAAGCAGCTGGCGACGGATCTGGGCGTGGCGGACGCTCTGCCGGCGTAGCGGCTCCGCCTGCCGGACGGCCCATGCCAAAAGCCCCCTCACGGGGGCTTTTTGTCGAGTTCGCTTGCCGGGACTCGCGCCGCTAGGACTTCACCGACCGATACCGGCTGATGCTCATCATGATGCCGAACGCGATGCCCATGGTGAACAGCGCCGTCCCGCCATAGCTCATGAAGGGCAGCGGCACGCCCACCACGGGCAGGATGCCCGTGACCATGCCCACGTTCACGAACACGTAGATGAACAGCATCATGGTCATCGCCCCCGCCAGCAATCGTCCGAACTGCGACGAGGCGCGCGAGGCGATGGTCAGCCCGCGCGCCATCAGCAGCGCGTACAGCACCAGGATGGCGATGCCGCCGTACAGGCCGAATTCCTCGGCGTAGACGGCGAAGATGAAGTCAGTGGTGCGCTCGGGGATGAAATCCAGGTGGGTCTGCGTGCCCTTCATGTAGCCCTTGCCGTACACGCCGCCCGAGCCCACCGCGATCATGGACTGGATGGTGTGGAAGCCCTTGCCCAGCGGATCGGAGCTGGGATTGAGCAGCGTGCAGACGCGGTGCTTCTGGTAGTCGTGCAGCACCACCCAGCTCACGTCCGGCTCGCACAGCTGGTCTTCGTAGTAGATCAGGGTGCCGATGCCGATGATGCCGGCCAGCAAGGCCGGGATCAGCAGCTTGAACGACAGGCCGGCGAAGTAGATCACGAAGAAGCCCGCGCCGAACACCAGCAGCGCCGTGCCCAGGTCGGGCTGCAGCACGATCAGGCCGAACGGCGCGGCCAGCATGGCGGCCGCGGCCAGGAAGTCGCGGATGCGCACCGCGCCCTCGTGGCGCTGGAAGTACCAGGCCAGCATCATGGGCACGCCGATCTTCATCATCTCGGACGGCTGGATGCGGGTCACGCCCAGGTTGAGCCAGCGGGTCGCGCCCTTGCTGGTCTCGCCGAAGAACTCCACGCCCAGCAGCAGCACCACGCCCACCACGTAGAACGGCAGCGCCAGCTTCATCAGCCATTTGGGCGGGATCAGCGCCATGATCCACATGGCGAAGAAGGCGATGACGAAATTGCGCGACTGGTCGGCGAAGCGCCAGTCGGTGCCGCCCACGGCCGAATGCATGACCGTCAGGCCCAGCGCCGCGAACATCAACAGGATGGCGAGCAGCGGCCAATCAAAGGCCGTGAACACGCGCAGGAGGATCAGGCCGAAACGCTTCATGGCTTGCGCACCACGTCAGAGGCGATGGACTCGACCGAGGCCAGCGGATCGGCGCGGTCCGGCCGCACGATCTTGTCCTTGCGTTCCTTGGCCAGCCAGTAGTCGAACACCTTGCGCGCCACCGGCGCGGCCACGCTGGCGCCCCAGCCGGCGTTCTCGACGATCAGCCCCACGGCGATGCGCGGGTGCTCCAGCGGCGCGAAACCCATGAACAGGGCGTGGTCGCGCAGGCGCTCGTCGATGGCGCTGGCGCGGTAGCGCGCGCCGCGCAGGCTGAACACCTGCGCCGTGCCGGTCTTGCCGGCCGCCTGGTAGGGCGCATTGGCGAACGCGCGCCGCGCCGTGCCGGCGCGCACCACGTCGGCCATCGCGTTCTTGATCACGTCCACGTTGGCCTGCTTCAGGGGAATACGATAGTCGGGCACCGAATCGGTGGGCTTGGCCTGGCCCGTGCGCGGATCGCGCACCGCATGCACCAGGTGCGGACGGCGGTACAGGCCGTTGTTGGCCAGCGTCGACGTGCCCTGTGCCAACTGCAGCAGCGTGAACGAGTTGTAGCCCTGGCCCACGGCGACCGAGATGGTCTCGCCCGCGTACCAGCGCTGGCGTTCCTTTTCCTTGTAAGCCGAGCGCTTCCAGTCGGTGGACGGCAGCACGCCGCGCTTCTCGCCTTCCAGGTCGATGCCGGTGATCTGGCCAAAGCCGAACTGCTTGGTGAAGTCATGCAGCGCGTTCACGCCGATCTCGGGGCCCAGCGAATAGAAGTAGGTGTCCGACGACACCACGATGGCCTTGTGCATGTCGGTCATGCCATAGGCGGCGCCGCCGGCGTTGCGGAACTTCTGGCCGCCGAATTCGTAGAAGCCGGGATCGGAGATGCGGTCGGTGGCGCGGCGCTTGCCCAGTTCCAGCGCGGCCAGGCCCACGAAGGGCTTGTAGGTCGAGCCGATGGGATAGGTGCCGTACAGCGGGCGGTTGATCAGCGGATGGTCGGGCGACTCGTTCAGCATGCGCCAGTTGTCCACGTCGATGCCGTCGACGAAGAGATTGGGATCGAACGAGGGCTGCGACACGAAGGCCAGCACCTCGCCGGTATCGGGATCCAGCGCCACCAGCGCGCCGCGCTGCCCCTCGAAAGCCTGTTCGGCCACCTTCTGCAGGCCCATGTCGATGGACAGCATGATGTCCGAGCCGGGCACCGGGTCGATGCGCCGCAGCGTGCGCATGGGGCGTCCGCCGGCCGTCACCTCGACCTCTTCCAGGCCGGTGCGTCCATGCAGCGCTTCTTCCCAGGTCTTCTCGATGCCCTTCTTACCGATCACGTCGGTGCCGCGGTAGTTGCCCAGCTGGCCGGCGCGCTCCAGATCCTCGATGTCGCCATCGGCGATGCGGCCGATGTAACCAACCACGTGGGCGGCCGACAGGCCCTGCGGATACTCGCGCACCCAGCGGGCGCGCAGTTCGACGCCGGGAAACTGGAAGGCATGGGCGGCGAACCAGGCCGCCTCGGTTTCATTCAGGTTGTTGCGCAGCTGCAGGCTGGCGTAGCGACTGGACTCGGCCGCGCGGCGCTTGAAGCGGCGCTGGTCGGTCGGGCTGATGTACACCACTTCGTTGAGCCGCTCGAACAGCGCCGTCAGGTTGCCGGCGTGGGCCGGCACGACTTCCAGCGTGTAGGTGCGGTAGTTGCGCGCCAGCACCTCGCCGTTGCGGTCCAGGATCTCGCCGCGGCGCGGCGGGATCGGCACCACCGCGATGCGGTTGCGGTCGGCGCGTTCGGACAGGCCCTCGTAGCGGTCGACCTGCAGATACCAGAAGCGGCCGATCAGCACGCCGAAGCACAGCAGCGCGAACACGCCGCCCACCCAGGCGCGCAGCAGGAAGCGCTGCTTTTGCTGCTGGCCGGTTTTCTTGAACTCGAACATCGCTTGCGCCCGCCCGCCGTCAGGCGGACGAGGACTCGGCGTCGTCGGCGCCGCGCTGGGGCAGGTGCAGCACCCAGCCGGCCAGGGGCCACAGGGCGGCGGTCAGGCCGGCGCTGACGGCCCAGTCCCAGCCCGGCCACTTGCCCGCCAGCCAGGCGTGGATGATCTGCACCAGCAGCCGCGCGGCGAAGAACACCGGCAGCATGTGCATGGCCTGGCTCCACAGGTCGAAGCGCTGCAGGCGGCGCTGCAAGGCCACGGCGCCATAGGCGATCAGCGTGTAGGACAGCGCGTGCTCGCCCAGCAGGCCGGCGTCGTGCACGTCCATCAGCAGGCCGAAGGTGAAGGCGGTGAACAGGCCGATGCGGCGTGGCTCGTGCGCGCACCAGAAGGCGATGATCAGGATCAGCACGTCGGGCGCGCCCTGCCACAGCCGCCAGGGCAGCAGCGACACCAGCCACATCAGGATGATGGAGGCCCAGACGAAGACGCCGTGCGCCGGCCCGTCCAGCCGCTCGGGCTGGACGTTGCTGGGCGTGCCCAGGCGTCGCCGGGGCGACGAAGCGTTAGTCCGATCCACCGGAATCGACCTCCTGACGGTTGGATTCGGCGCGGGCCACATCCACCTGCAGGACCAGGAAGTGGCGATAGCGTTCGGGATGGGCCAGCGGCTCGCAGACGGCGCGCGCGAAGCCCGAGGCGGTGTCACGCTCGACCGAAGTGACCTTGGCCACCGGCAGGCCGGCCGGGAACAGCCCGCCCACGCCGCTGGTGACTATGGTATCGCCTTCCTTGATGTCGGCGTTGGCCGCCAGGTAGCGGACTTCCATCTTGCCGGGAGAGTTCCCGCCGAAGGCGATCAGCCGCAGGCCGTTGCGCAGCAGCTGGACCGGGATGGACACCTGCTCGTCGGTCACCAGGGCCGCCTCGGCGGTCATCGGGGTGACGCGCACGATCTGGCCGACCACGCCGCCTTCGTCGATGACCGGCATGCCCGGCGCCAGGCCGGCCTTGCTGCCCTTGTTGAAGACCAGGCGCTGATTGAAGGCGCTGGTGGGCTCGTACAGCACCTCGACCACCACCGCCGACTGCGCCACCGTGTCGGTCACGCCCAGCAGGCGGCGCAGCTGCGCGTTCTCGGCGGCGAGCTGCGCGCCATGGGACGCCACCTGGGCCAGCTCGATGCGCTGGCGCTGCAGGGCTTCATTCTCGCTGCGGATGAGGTTGGCGGCGTTGACCCATTCATTGACCTGCTGGACCAGGTCGCGCGGCGCCATGACGGCGCGCTGGAAGGGATAGATGGCCACGGACACCGCCCTGCGCACCGGCTCCAGCACGCGCAGTTGCGAATCCATGATGATCAGGGCCACGGCCAGGACGACCAGGACGACCAGCCGCACCTCTGCCGGCGGGCCGCGCCTGAATAGGGGAGGGGTCCCTTGTCGTTGCATGAATCTCAGCCCGGGCGGTCGCGCCCGGAGCCCCCGCCGCGGCCGGAGCCGCAAGACAGCAGGGCTCCGGGCTGGCGCAAGGAATTAGTCGTTGATGAAGATGGCGCCGAGTTTCTCAAGATGTTCCAGCGCTTCGCCGCAACCGCGCACCACGCAGGTCAGGGGATCGTCGGCCACCACCACGGGCAGGCCGGTTTCCTCTTGGAGCAGGCGGTCCAGGTCGCGCAGCAGCGCGCCGCCGCCGGTCAGGGCGATGCCCTTGTCGGTGATGTCGGCGCCCAGCTCGGGCGGCGTCTGTTCCAGGGCGATCTTCACGGCGGACACGATCTGGTTCAGCGGATCGGTCAGCGATTCCAGGATCTCGTTCGACGAGACCGTGAAGCTGCGCGGCACGCCTTCGGCCAGGTTGCGGCCCTTGACCTCGATCTCGCGGACTTCGGAGCCGGGGAAGGCCGAGCCGATTTCCTTCTTGATGAGTTCGGCGGTGGGCTCGCCGATCAGCATGCCGTAGTTGCGGCGGATGTAGTTGACGATGGCCTCGTCGAACTTGTCGCCGCCGACGCGCACCGAGCCCTTGTAGACCATGCCGCCCAGCGAGATCACCGCCACTTCGGTGGTGCCGCCGCCGATGTCGACGACCATGGAGCCGCTGGCGTCGGACACGGCCAGGCCGGCGCCGATGGCGGCGGCCATGGGTTCCTCGATCAGGAACACGTGCGAGGCGCCCGCGCCCAGCGCGGATTCGCGGATGGCGCGGCGTTCAACCTGGGTGGAGCCGCAGGGCACGCAGACGATGATGCGCGGGCTGGGCGCCAGCATGTTGCGGGGGTGCACCATGCGGATGAACTGCTTGAGCATCTGCTCGGTGACGGTGAAGTCGGCGATCACGCCGTCCTTCATGGGCCGGATGGCCTCGATGTTGCCGGGGACGCGGCCAAGCATCTGCTTGGCTTCGTGGCCGACGGCCTGGATGATCTTCTTGCCGTGGGGACCGCCTTCATGACGGATAGCGACCACGGAGGGCTCGTCGAGCACGATGCCCTTGCCGCGGACGTAGATCAGCGTATTGGCGGTACCGAGGTCGATCGCCATATCGCTGGAAAAATAACTGCGCAGGAATCCGAACATGGGAGCTCAGCAAATTCTGGGGGGGAATTGGGTCAGGCCGCGGGGCGCACGGTCCGGATACACTCGAACCCGCCTGTCGTCACGGCGATTAAACCGTGAATCATAACTTATAATTTCCGTGGAAATAGCGCATAAATGCAGGCTATTCAAGCTTTGTAACGGGTTGGGCGTATGCATACTGTCCCGGCCCTCCCCCGGCCTTCCGTTATTCGAATTTCGAAATCCCCATGGCGCTCAACGACAAAGATGTGGCCCGCATAGCCCGGCTGGCCAGAATCGAACTGACCCCGGAACAGCGCGCCCACGCGCAGACCGAACTGAACGGCATCCTCCACCTGATCGAGCGGCTGCAGTCGGTCGACACGCAAGGCGTCGAGCCGCTGGCCCATCCGCTGTCGGCCCACGAGGACATCACCCTGCGCCTGCGCGAGGACGCCGTCACCGAGCCCAGCTCGGAAACCCGCCGCCAGGAACTGCTGGCCAACGCCCCGGACGCCCAGGACGGCCTGTTCCTGGTTCCCAAGGTCATCGAGTAAGCCATGACGAAACCCGCCCTGCATACCCAATTCGAGGGGATCGCCGGCCTGCGCGCGGCCCTCGCCCAGCGCCAGGTCAGCGCCGTCGACCTGGCGCAAAGCGCGCTGGCCGCCGCCGAGGCCGCCAGCGGCCTGAACAGCTTCTTACATATTGACGCCGAATTGACGCTGGCCCAGGCCCGCGCCGCCGACGCCGCCCTGGCCGCCGGCACCGCCGGCGCCCTGGCCGGCATCCCCATCGCCCACAAGGATGCCTTCGTCACCCGCGGCTGGCGCACCACCGCCGGCAGCAAGATGCTGGACGGCTACGTCAGCCCGTTCGATGCCACCGTGGTCGAGCGCCTGCAGGCGGCCGGCGCCGTGTCGCTGGGCAAGCTGAACTGCGACGAATTCGCCATGGGCTCGGGCAACGAGAACTCCGCCTACGGCCCCGTCCGGAACCCCTGGGACACGACCGCCGTGCCCGGCGGCTCCTCGGGCGGCTCGGCCGCCGCCGTGGCTGCCCGCCTGGTGGCCGCCGCCACCGGCACCGACACCGGCGGCTCGGTGCGCCAGCCCGCCGCCCTGTGCGGCGTCAGCGGCATCAAGCCCACCTACGGCACCGTCTCGCGCTTCGGCATGGTGGCCTTCGGCTCCAGCCTGGACCAGGCCGGCCCGCTGGCCGAGAGCGCCCGCGACCTGCTCGAGCTGCTGGACGTCATGAGCGGCTTCGACCCGCGCGACGCCACCAGCCTGGAAAAATGCGATGCCGCCGTCAACGAGCCGGGCCGCGTGCGGCGCGACTTCGACGCCGCCCAGGCTCGCCATGACGCCGCCGGCAGCCAGCCCCTGAAGGGCCTGCGCATCGGCGTGCCGGCCGAGTACTTCGGCGCCGGCCTGGCGCCAGACGTGGCCGCCGCCGTGGAAGCCGCGCTGGCGCAGTTCGAGGCGCTGGGCGCCGTGCGCGTGCCGGTGTCGCTGCCGCGCACCGAGCTGGCCATCCCCGCCTACTACGTCATCGCCCCCGCCGAAGCGTCCAGCAACCTGGCCCGCTACGACGGCGTGCGCTACGGCCACCGCGCAGCCCAGTACGACGGTCTGGAAAAAATGATCAGCATCTCGCGCGCCGAAGGCTTCGGCGACGAGGTCAAGCGCCGCATCCTGATCGGCACCTACGTGCTGTCCCACGGCTACTACGACGCCTATTACCTGCAGGCCCAGCGCCTGCGCCGCATGATCGCGCAGGATTTCCAGCGCGCCTATGCCGACCAGTGCGACGTGATCATGGGCCCGGTGACGCCAACGGTCGCCAAGAACATCGGCGACAACCGCGACGATCCCACCGCCGACTGGCTGGCCGACGTCTACACGCTGGGCGTGAGCCTGGCCGGCCTGCCGGCCATGTCGGTTCCATGCGGCTTCGGCGGCATGGACAACCGCCGCCCCATCGGCCTGCAGATCATCGGCAACTATTTCGACGAAGGCCGCCTTCTGGCCATCGCCGACCGCTATCAACAAGTCACCGCTTGGCACAAGAAAGTGCCGGCATTCCAGGACGCCTAACATGAACTGGGAAATCGTCATCGGCCTGGAAACGCACACGCAGCTTTCCACCGACTCCAAGATCTTTTCGGGCAGCAGCACCCGCTTCGGCTCGGCCGCCAACACCCAGGCCAACGTGGTCGACCTGGCGCTGCCGGGCAGCCTGCCGGTCATGAATCGCGGCGCCGCCGAGCGCGCCATCCGCTTCGGCCTGGCCGTGGGCGCCGAGATCGCGCCGCGCTCGGTGTTCGCGCGCAAGAACTACTTCTACCCCGACCTGCCCAAGGGCTACCAGATCAGCCAGTACGAACTGCCGGTGGTGGTGGGCGGCTCGCTCTCCTTCTTCGTCGGCGAAGAAGAAAAGACCATCAACCTGACCCGCGCGCACCTGGAAGAAGACGCCGGCAAGTCGCTGCACGACGCCTTTCACCTGGCCAACGGCGCCGCCGCCAGCGGCATCGACCTGAACCGCGCCGGCACGCCGCTGCTGGAAATCGTGACCGAGCCGGAAATGCGTTCGGCCGCCGAGGCCGTGGCCTACGCCCGCGCGCTGCACAGCCTGGTCGTGTGGCTGGGCATCTGCGACGGCAACATGCAGGAAGGTTCGTTCCGCTGCGACGCCAACGTGTCCGTGCGTCCGGTCGGCCAGAAGGAATTCGGCACCCGCACCGAGATCAAGAACGTCAACTCGTTCCGCTTCCTGGAACGCGCCATCCAGTACGAGGCGCGCCGCCAGATCGAGCTGATCGAGGACGGCGGCACGGTGGTGCAGGAAACCCGCCTGTACGACGCCGACCGCGACCAAACCCGTAGCATGCGCAGCAAGGAAGACGCGCACGACTACCGCTACTTCCCCGACCCCGACCTGCCGCCGCTGGTGATCTCGCGCGCCTGGGTCGACGAGGTCCGCGCCGCCATGCCCGAGCTGCCCGCCGCGCTGCGCGCCCGCTTCGAGTCCGACTACGGCCTGACCGCCTACGACGCCGCCCAGCTCAGCGCCAGCCGCGGCCTGGCCGCCTACTTCGAGGCCGTGTCCCAGGCGCTGCCCGCCGGCCAGGCCAAGCTGGCCGCCAACTGGATCATGGGCGAGGTCGCCGCCACGCTCAACAAGGAAGAAAAGGACATCGCCGACGCCCCGGTGCAGGCGCCGGCCCTGGCCGCGCTGATCAACCGCATCATCGACGGCACCATCTCCAACAAGATCGCCCGCGAAGTGTTCGGCGCCATGTGGGCCGGCGAGAACGGCGGCCAGCCCGACGCCATCATCGAGGCGCGCGGCCTCAAGCAGATCAGCGACACGGGCGCCATCGGCGCCATGATCGACGAGGTGCTGGCGGCCAACGCGGCCATCGTCGAGGAATACCGCGCCGGCAAGCAGAAGGCGTTCAATTCCCTGGTCGGCCAGATCATGAAGGCCGCCCGCGGCAAGGCCAACCCGCAACAGGTCAACGACCTGCTCAAGCAAAAGCTGGACGGCTGACAGGGTCAGCGCTTTATCAGACCGACTCAGGGCCGCGGCATATTGCCGCGGCCTTTTTGTTGGCCAAGAATGGACGGGTCGATATTCGATTGGAGACCCGGGCCATGAAGATGCCCTATCTGTCCGTTCCGCTGGAACAGGTTGCCGCGCGCCTTGATGAAATGATCCAGGCGGCCCGGGATGGCGCTTGCGTGGTCATTACGCATGACGGCCAGGCGCATGCCCGCATTTGCGAGGTCAATCCCCTGCTGACCGAAGAGGCGCATCAGGCGATCGAGGATCTCAAGAATTTCCCCCAGCGCCCCCCCATCGACGAAGCCACCTGGTGGTATCTCGTCAAAGGCATACACGGATGAAGCTCGTGCTTGATGCCTCCGTCGCACTAAGCTGGCTGAAACTACCCAACCAGCCCTTCCACACGCAGGCCATGGATATCCTGAACGACCTGCAGGGAAGTTCGGCCCTCGTTCCGGCGATATGGTCGCTGGAGGTCGCCCAAGGCGCACTGCGCGTAGAACGTTCCAAGGCGGCAACCACCGACGAATTGGCACGATTCACACGACTCGTACGCAGCGCACCCATCGTCCACGACTCGCGCCCGCCGGATCGATGGCTTGCCTCCAGCGTATCGCTAGCCCGCACGCACGGGCTGACCGTCTATGACGCATCCTATCTCGAACTCGCGTTGACCTCTCGCGTGCCTCTCGCCACGTTCGATCGAAAACTGGCATCCGTGGCACGCGCGCTGGACCTGGAACTCGCGGCACAGACCAGCGGGCTGGCGGAGCCCATCGTCGGATATGACGTGCCAGCAAGCGTAATTCATTGCGCAACAAGCGACCTCGGTCCCTGTGTTGGCCGGGAATGGACGGCCCGACATCCAAACAGAGGCCAGACCATGACGATGCCCTATGTGTCAGTCCCGCTGGAACAAGTCGCCGAGCGGCTTGATGACATGATCCAGGCCGCCAGGGACGGCGCCCGCGTGGTCATTGCTCATGACGGCCTGGCGCATGCACAGATATGCCAGGCCAATCCCTTACTGACCGAAGAGGCGCATCAGGCGATTGAAGGCCTGAAGAACGGCCCCAAGATCCCCTACACCGACGAAGCCACCTGGTGGTACATGGTCAAGGGCATCTGCGAATGAAGGACTTGAACAAGGGTCCCGAAATGTCCCGCTATCTCGAAGTCCCTCAGGAAAAAGTCGGCGAACGGCTCGACGCATTGATCCGCCTGGCGCATGAAGGCGCGCGCATCGTCATCAAGAAAGACGGCATTGCCCAAGCCTACATCCAGCCCGCCAACCCCAATATGTCCGAAGACATGTACGAGGCGCTGCTGGCGCTCAGGAGCATTCCCGTCGCACCGAACTTCGACAGCGAGCAAATGCGCGCCTGGATGGAAGAGGACCGCAGGTAAAGCGGTGCTGACCGCCCCGCCTTACTTCACCCCGTACTTGGTCCGATAAGCCAGCACCGCCTCGCGGTGCTCGGCGAACGCCGCGTCGTCCTGCAGCAAGGCCAGGATGTCCGCCAGCGACGCAATCGACACCACCGGAATGCCATAGGTCTTGGCCACGTCCTGCACGGCCGAGTGCGCCGACAGCGCGTCGTCCGGGCCGGCGCGTTCCATGCGGTCCATGGCGATGAGCACGGCGGCCGGTTCAGCGCCGGCGGCGCGGATGATCTCCACCGATTCGCGCACCGAGGTGCCGGCGGTGATCACGTCGTCGATGATCACGACCTTGCCCTTGAGCGGCGCGCCGACCAGCGTGCCGCCCTCGCCGTGGTCCTTGGCTTCCTTGCGGTTGTAGGCGAACGGCACGTCACTCTTGCCCTGCATGGCCGGGTGGCCGGCCAGGGCCACGGCGGTGGCGGTGGCCAGCGGGATGCCCTTGTAGGCCGGGCCGAACAGCATGTCGAAGCCCACGCCCGAGTCCAGCAGCGCCTGGGCATAGAAACCGGCCAGCTTGCCGACGGAAGCGCCGGAATTGAACAGGCCGGCGTTAAAGAAGTACGGGCTGATGCGTCCCGATTTCACCTTGAAGCTGCCGAAGCGCAGCACGCCTTCATTCAGGGCGAAACGGACGAAATCGAGGGCGGTGGACGTTTGGGCGGCAGGCATGCGGGCATTCCAGATAGGTGGCGAACGCCAGCATTTTATCCGCTGCGCCGGCCGCGAGAGATCGCCGGCAGTCCGGGCGCGGGCCCGTGCGCGCCGGACTGGCTGCCCGCGCACGCCCGACGCACAATCCTGCGCTCGCCCGAGGTGCACGCCCATTTGCCTCCTCACGCGCACCGCGCCCGCCCCCGACACGCAGCGCGTGCAAGCGGGCCCCAAGCCGCGCGGCCCGCCCGAGTCGGTTAAATTCCAGGCATAGTCCGGCCCCATACGGGGGCCGCCGCCTTATTGGGAGTACCGCCTTGCTGCGCATCACGTCGCTCAACCTCAATGGCATCCGTTCCGCCTTCCGCAAGGGCCTGCAGCCCTGGATGGACAAGCACGGCGCCGACATCCTGTGCCTGCAGGAAATCAAGATCGCGGACGCCGACCTGACCGACGATCTGCGTCACCCGCCCGGCTACACCGGCCATTTCCACCACGCCGAGAAGAAGGGCTACAGCGGCGTCGGCCTGTACCTGCGCGACGCCGCCGAGCGCGTCAACATCGGCCTGGACTGCGAGGAGTTCGATCCCGAGGGCCGCATCATCCGCGCCGACTGGAAAGACCTGTCGGTCATCAGCGCCTACCTGCCGTCCGGTTCCAGCGGCGACGAGCGCCAGCAGGCCAAGTACCGCTTCCTGGACCGCTTCGGCCCGTGGCTGGACGGCCTGATGAAGGAACACAAGAAGAGCGGCCGCGAGTTCGTGGTCTGCGGCGACTGGAACATCGCCCACAAGGAAATCGACCTGAAGAACTGGAAGGGCAACCTGAAGAACTCCGGTTTCCTGCCCGAGGAACGGGCCTGGCTGACCGAGGTCTTCGACAAGCGCGGCTTCGTCGACGTGTTCCGCACGCTGGACGACCGCGCCGAGCAATACACCTGGTGGAGCAACCGCGGCCAGGCCTGGGCCAAGAACGTGGGGTGGCGCATCGATTACCAGATCGCCACGCCCGGCATCGCGGCCCGCGCCCGCGCCGCGTCGATCTACAAGGACGAGCGCTTCTCCGACCACGCGCCGCTCACCATCGACTACGACGTCAAGCTCTGAACCCCGGCCGGGCCAGACCCGGACCCGGCCTCAGCGCCGCTCCGGACGGGTTTGCGCCCGTCCGGAGC
>NZ_JCBANG010000057.1:0-41639 GCF_059760905.1 Achromobacter sp. 1011811831 | reverse complement strand
CGACTCGCTCACGAGTCGAGCCGTGGCCGATCGACTGCGGATATCGGTACCGCTCGGCGTCAGGCTCCTTGCCTGTCCTCCAACGCAGCGCGATCCGACAGCGGCCAATACTCGCCAACCAGCCGCTCCCTCGGAAACGAAGTGATATCAGCAGTACTCAACCCCACGCTATCCACCGAGATGATCTGCGCGGCCAGCCGTCGATACCCCGCCCGAAAGTGATTGGCCCCCTTGATGGCGATGAGCTTGTACGCGGTGACGTCGATGCCGTGCAGGAAGAACGGTTCCTCGTCGTAGATCTGCTCGGCGCGCGAGGCGACGATGACGTCCACGCCCTGGATGAGCAAGCGGCACATCGCGCCCAGGTCGAAGCGCACGCCTTCGAACATGGAGCCGGCGCGGTTGATGAAACGGCCGTCGGTGATGGCCTTGACGTAGGCATTCACGCGCAGCGGTTCGCCCTGGAAACGCCCCTGCTTGCCGCCCAGCGACACGCTGATGCTGGCGCCCACGCCGGCCTGACGGGCTTGTTCGACGACGGCGGCGTCGTTGATGGACGCGAAACAGCAGGTGCCGGGCGCGGGCTGGGCGTCGAGGACGGCGCGCAGCAGGTGGGTGCCATCGCCGGGCGTGCCGCCGCCGGGGTTGTCGGCGTATTCATTGACGACGACCGGGCCGTGCGCGGCGGCCAGGGCCTGCGCCACGCCTTCGGTCGGGCTGGGAAAGGACGGGCGGAAGTCCTCGCGGCGCGTCCAGATCCATTGCGCGACTTCGTCGGCGCAGCGCTCGGCCAGCGCAAGGTCGCCAGCGGTGGTGCAGACCACGGCGGGGCACGGCGCGGCGATGTCCGCGTAGGGAAAGCCGTGAAACCATGAACAGTCTATGACGCCGGGCCGCTGGGCCAGTGCGGCGCAGACGGCGTTGACCTCGGCGGGAATGAAGCCTTCCTGCGTGGTGACGATGTAGGGCAGCATGGGCAGGCGGCGCATGACGGTCACCGGCCGCAAGCGGCCGGCGATGATCTCGCGCAGCAGCGCCACCGCCTCCACGCCCCGATCATGAAAATCCGTGTGCGGATACAGCTTGCAAGGCAGGGTCAGTTCGCAGCTGTCGCGCATGGCCTCGGTCATATTGCCGTGCAGGTCGTAGACGGCGGCAATGGGCGTGGCGGGACCGACCAGTTCGCGCACGGCCACGCACAGGTCGCCCTCGATGTCTTCGACGCCGTCGGCCACGCCGGCGCCGTGCAGCGCCAGCAGCACGCCGTCCACTGGCAGCGCGGCGCGCAGGCTGTCGAGGATGCGGCGTTTCATCTGGGCGTAGGCCTGGGCCTCGATGGTGCCGGACGGCGTGGCCTGGCCGACGTAGGCGCAGACCAGTTCCGCGCCGGCCTGCCGCGCGCCCTCGATGAAGCCGCCGACCTGGTGGTTGGATCTGTCGAAGGCTTGCAGGATCTGGTCCTGGCCGCTGTATTGCTCGAAGGCGCGCAGCGGGGTCTGGCCGGCGAATTCAGCGGCGTAGGTGTTGGTCTCGTGGATCAGGCCGGCGACGGCCAGACGCAGCGGTGTTGCGGGTGTGCTTGCCATGGTGCGGGCTCTTCAGCGATTGACTTTCTTGGGGTCGAAGCTCAGCGCGATCAGGGCGCTGACCAGCAGCGCGCCCGCGATCACGTAGATGGCCGGCGCGGTGCTGTGATAGATGTCACGGATCCAGCCGATCAGGTAGGGGCTGACAAAGCCGCCCAGGTTGGCCAGGCTATTGATGATGCCGATGGACGCGGCCGCCGTGGCGCCGCCCAGGAAGGCGGTGGGCAGCGTCCACATGATGGGCGAGAAGCTGATGATGCCGGCGGCGGCGACGGACAGCGCGATCACGGCCAGCGTCAGGTTGGTGCCGGCGAAGACGCTGGCGACCAGGCCCACGGCGCCCAGCACCAGGATGAAGACCAGGTGCCAGCGGCGCTCGCGGCGCAGGTCCGAGCTGCGTCCGACCAGCACCATGGCCACCATGGCAACCAGGTACGGAATGGCGCTCAAGAGGCCGATACGCACGCCGCCTTCGGCGCCGGCGTCCTTGATCAGCGTGGGCAGGTAGAAGCCCAGCGTGTACAGCGCCATCATCGCCGGGAAGGTCATGGCGATGATTTTCCAGATGCGCGCGTCGCGCAGCGCCCGCAGCAGCGGCATGTGCTCGCGGCCGGCATTGTCTTCGGCGATGTCGCGGGTGATCAGGTCGCGCTGTTGCTGCGTGAGCCAGGTGGCGTCCTGCACGCGGTTGGACAGGATGAGCAGCACGCCGATGGCCAGCGGAATGGTCGGCAGCGCTTCCAGCACGAACAGCCATTGCCAGCCCGGATGGCCGCCGACCAGATGGAAGCGCTCCATGATCCAGCCCGACAGCGGGTTGCCGATCAGGCCGGCCACGGGGATGCCAGCCTGGAAGATGGCGGTCATCTTGGCGCGGCGGCGGTTCGGAAACCAGTACGTCAGATAGAGGATCACACCCGGATAGAAACCGGCCTCGGCCACGCCGAGCAGGAAGCGCACGGCGTAGAACTGCCAGGGCGTGGTGACGAAGGCCATGACGCCCGACAGGATGCCCCAGGAAATCATGATGCGCGCGATCCACAGGCGCGCGCCGACGCGGTGCATGATGAGGTTGCTGGGCACCTCGAACACCATGTAGCCGATGAAGAACAGCCCGGCGCCCAGGCCATAGGCCGCTTCGCTGAATTGCAGGTCCGCCAGCATGTTGAGCTTGGCGATGCCGATGTTGATACGGTCCAGGTACGCGACCACGTAGCAAAGCATCAGGAAGGGAATGAACCGCAGCGCGACCTTTCTGTAGGTCGCGTTTTCAAAGGCTTGCTGGTCCGGGGTGGCGGCCCGGCCGGCGGGTAGGGAAGCGCTGGCGCTCACGGGTTGTCTCCTTGGAATGTCGTTGTTGGTATGGGGTCTGCCGGGAATCTGCCGGAGATCAGCCGGGAATCTGCTGGATACCGGGGATCTGCGGGATAGCGGAACCTGGCGGCTCAGGCCGCGCGGCGCGGGCGCAGCGTCCTGGCGTGGTCCTGGAAGCCGCGCAGCGCATCGCGCGGCACCAGCGATCCGCCGGTGGCCCAGATGACGTGCGTGGCGTTGGCCATGGCCAGGCCCTGCGCATAGGCGCGGCCGGCGGCCGAGCCCTGCAACCAGCCGGGCCCCGAGACGGCGGCGGCAGCCGAGGGCTCGACCTCGGCGTCCAGACTGTCCTTCAGCGCCAGCAGGTTCAGGTACAGCTCGTCGTCCGACACGGTGAAGACGCCGCCCAGTTGCGGCGTCATCAGCGAAGCCACCAGCTCGGACGCCTGCCCGACCGCCAAGCCGTCGGCCTCGGTGCGGTTGTCCAGGCCCAGGTCGTAGACGGACGTGGGAGCCTGCATGCCGGCGGCCAGCTGCACCAGCATGCAGGGCGAGGCCACCGGCTCGGCGAAGAAGCAATGCACGTGATCGCCGTATAGCGCCTTGAGTCCATGGGTGATGCCGCCCGGCGCGCCGCCGACGCCGCAGGGGATGTAGACGAACAGCGGATGTTCGGCGTCGACCTTGCGGCCCGCCTCGGCCAGTTGCCGCGCCAGGCCGCGCGCGGCGGCCGCGTAGCCGAAGAACAGCAGCTCGGATTGCTCGTCGTCGACGAAGTGGCTGCGCGGTGCGGCCAGCGCCTGCGCCCGGCCGGCGGCGACGGCCTGGGCGTAGTCGCCGGCGTGCTCGATGACGCGCACGCCGCGCTGGCGCAGGCGGTCTTTCTTCCATTCCTTGGCATCGGCGGACATGTGCACCACGGCGTCGAAACCCAGCGCGGCCGCCATGACGCCGATGCTCATGCCCAGGTTGCCGGTGCTGCCCACGGTCACGGCATACTGGCCGAACAGCGCGCGGGCCTGTGGCGTCGCCAGCAGGCGGCGGTCGGCGTCGGCGTGGGGCAGCAGGCCCTGTTCCAGCGCGATGGCCTCGGCAATGGCCAGCACTTCATGAAAACCGCCACGGGCCTTGATGGAGCCGGCCACGGGCAATTCGTCATCACGCTTGAGATACCAGCTGCCGGACGCCGACGCGCCGCCCAGTTGCTGCTGCAAGGCCTGCGCGGGCATCAGGCGGGACTCGATCTGCCCAGCCGCATTCGCCAACTCCGGAAACAGCTCGGCCAGCAGCGGCGCGCAGCGCGCCAGGCGCCGCTGCGCGTCGTCGATCCGATCCAGGGACGGCGCATCGTCGGGCAGCGAGCCGCCCCGGGCCGGATTGAGCCACAACAGCGGCGTGCGGGATTGAAGCTGGGCTAATAACTGGGGATCGAGATTGACGGTCATCTGGCGCGGGCATGGAAAGGGACAGGCGCAGATCGTAGAAGCCGGCGGCGTGCAAGAATAGCGATGATTTCTAATTCCGCCATTAGCCTGACTTATTCCTGCCTCCTGTATGCCTGTCCATTTCGATTCCACGCTGCTGGGCGCGCTGCGCTGCTTCGACATGGCGGGCCGCCATCTCAGCTTCACCCGGGCGGCAGCGGCCATGAGCCTGACGCAAAGCGCGGTCAGCCAGCAGATCCGCCAGCTGGAGGACCGGCTGGGCTATCTGCTGTTCGTGCGGCAGCAGCGCGGGCTAAAGTTCACGCCCAAGGGCGAGCAGCTGCACGCCACCGTCAGCCGCGCGCTGGGCGACATCCAGCAAGAGATCGAGCGTCTGGGCCTGCCCACGTCAGCCTTGCAGGTCAATTGCCTACCCTCTTTCGCGCTGCAATGGCTGATGCCGCGCCTGACGGAATTCCATCGCCTGCAGCCGGACGTGTCGGTGCGGCTGAAAGCGGAATTCCAGCCGGTGGATCGCAAGCTGATGGACGAAGAGGACATCGACATCGCCATCCGCTACGACCCGGACGACTACGGCCACTTGCAGGCCGACGCGCTGATGGACGAATACCTGCTGGTGGTGGCCACGCCCGAATACCTGGCCGCGCATCCGAAGTTCCGGGCGGGCAAGCCGCTGGACGGCGTGGAGTTCCTGCATGACGCCTCGCCCTGGGTCGGCGCGGCGGAGTTCATCGAGTGGCGCACCTGGATGCAGGCGCACCAGCCGCGCTGGCTCAAGCATCTGGACGGCCCGCAGTTCAACCTGGCCAGCCTGGCCATCGGCGCGGCGCTGAATCACCAGGGCGTGGCGATCGGGCGCAGCGCGATGGTCCATGACGAGATCCGCAGCGGGCGGCTGGTCGATGTGTTCGGCAAGCATGTGGCGGCGCCGGCGCGGTACGTGCTGCTGTCGCGACGGCCAGAGGAACGGCGCACGCGGATATTCTCGGAATGGTTGAAGGCGGAGTGCCGGGCGTTTGATGGGCAACGGGCGGCGTTGATGGGGGGTGCGGCGGCGGGCGCTTAGGACTGCCGGCGGGATTCCCGGCAGCGCCCGCCTTCATCAACGACGATGCTGGGCCTCAAGTTCCTTGAACCAGGCATCGACGGTTGCCTGCATCGCTTCGGGAGGCGTGCCCAGGACATTCATCAGATCCAGGTGCGCATCTTTCACGCGTTTGTCCTTGGACAGCAGGCCATCGAAGTACGAGGCCGTGAGGACGTAGTCGAAATCGAGCTGATTGTTGAGTTCTTTTTCGGGCTTCATTTTGCTGATATCACCGCCGTTTCGCAAAACCTGAAGCGTATGGCGCACAGAAAGAAACTGGAACCGAAACACCAACGGATTCTTCTTGACGAAGCGTCGGGCACCCGCCGCTGACCAACCGCCCTTATTTCGAAGCCACTTCATCGTAAAAATGCGCGCAGCACACCACACAAATGCGATATACCGCTCGTGACTGAGATGCCGGGAACAGACGGCTTGCTTCAGATCGAATGGCAGCCCGCCTTGAAGCACAGCCAGACCTTGCTCCGTGCGCGCTTTCGCATCCCCTGCGTGCAAGTCCGCTGCCAGTAAATTCTCCCTGGCCTGACCGAACTCCGCCTCGATTTCCGCGGCGGCGTCCTCTCTGCCTGAAAGCACATCACGCACAATTCTCCTGCCACGTTCAGTACGTTCAAGCGACAGGATATTTCGGCGAGTAGCCAAACTCAGGGCAGCCATTTCATCCCGAAGGAGCTCACCCACGCTATGCGTGGAACGAATCCGATCGGCATCGTTCTCGAAAGCCCTCAAGGCCTGTCTCATGGTGGACAGGAAGGCGGTGTGCTTGCACATTTCCACGAACGCCACATCGGGAATGACATATTCAGCCGCCTCATTCTCCTGCATGTGCTGCGCCAGCTCCGGCGCTTCCAGCATGTTCATGTCCACAACGTATTTCTTCTTGGCCACAACTTCTCCGTCTGCAAAAACTCGTGAATCGATGTTCCATCGCTCGCACGATCAGGCTGCCGGATACTAAACACTTTTCCTTCCATGTGCAGTTTCCCAAAACCACCAGGTTTCCAGCCTTAGCCCGCATTGGAAATAGTAGATAATCCCCAGACCTCCCGCCGCCTCGCCAAGGATCGCTCAAGCCGTGACCGCCGCCGCCCACGTTTTCGCCATGAACGGCCTGCCCTGGACGGATGCCCTGATCGCCGACGCGGCTACCCGGATCAGCCACGGCGGCAGCATCGGCTTCGGCTTTGGCATGGACGCGCCGGCCCATCTGGCCGACCTCGACGCGCAGGTGTTCTCGCGGCGTCCCGATCTGCAATTGCGCGTCTGGCGCGTCGGCGACGACAGGCGATTTACCGATGAAGACCTGCGCGCGCTGGCTGCCCTGCACCATGTGCGCAAGCTGGAAATCAGCCTGGACAAGGCGCAGCCGCTCACGCCGCTTGCATCACTGCACACGCTGGAAAGCCTGACGCTCAAGGGCGGCAAGTCCCACGGCCTGGACTTCCTGCCGTCGCAGGGCAATCTGCGGGCGCTGGAACTGCATGGTGCGTTTAAGGGTCTGGAGTCCCTGGCCGATTGCCATGCCCTGCAAAGCCTCTACGCCGGCAGCTCGCGGCTGGATACGGACGCCTTGCTGGCCTCGCTGCCCGATGTGCGCTCGCTGACGCTGGACGGCTGCCCTGCGCCGCAGGACCTGTCCCTGCTGAACCGCCCTGGCCTGGAAAGCCTGTGCCTGAGCTCGATTCCCAAGCTCTCCGGGCTGGACGCGCTGGCGGCGTTCTCGCATCTGCAAGCCCTGGATGTGCAGGGCGCAGCGCACCTGCAACGGCTGCCCGACATGTCCGGCATGCGCGCGCTGCGCACGCTGGCCTTGAATCGCCTGAAGACCTGGAGCAATCCCGAGGCCTTGCAAACGCTGCCGGCATTGGAGACGCTGACGCTCCAGGAAATCAACACCAAGCTCCGGGCCGAGCAGTTTGCCTTCCTGCCCGCCCTGCCGGGGTTGCGGCGCGTCGATATCCGTTTCATCGATACCGGCGCGCGCCGCCGGACGGGAATCGAGGCGTTGTTTGCCGCCGCGGGCAGACAGGCGCTACTCGTGGCCGACGAGGACGAAGGCCAGGACGAAAACCCGGACTCCCCAGCCGCCTAGGCCAACGCCGCAGAGCGCGATATCCTGCGCGGGCAGCCCTCATCCACGGAATCTCCCCATGACCACCCCCACCTCCAATCCCTCCCCCGTCCAGCCGCTGCATCATCTGGAATGCGGCGAATGCGGCTGGACGCTGACGATCTTGGCCAACACGACCGATCCCGTGTGCCAATGTCCGTGGTGCGGCTGGGACGACCTGGACATATCCCGCGTCGAGACGAAAGGCGCGGGGCAACAGATCCGCTGCAAGACGCACGGCGCGATGGCCGTGCTGATTCCCAGCGACAACATCGAAACGGACGATTTCATCAACGAGCTGTACTGCCCGTTCTGCAAGCGGTCCTGACACCCGCCCTCGTCCCGCCCCGCCAGTTTCAGAATCCTCTGGTGTCGCGCGCCGCGCGGCCCCCGCATGATCTTCGAGCGCGCTTCACTGCGCGCCCTTTCTCCAGATCCTGCCAGGGCCACCATGACACCCCGCACACTCCTTCGCGCCGCCGCCTGCCTCCTTGCCGTCCTGCCGTCGCCGGCGCCGGCCGACAGCACGGGCCGCCTGCAATTCCTCTATACCGCCTTCATGGACGTGCGCGGACTGGCCGCGAACACGCTGGAACACTGCGCGCGCGACAACCCCGCAACGCAATCCATGCTGCAAGGGCTGTACCAGGACTGGGAGCGGAACCACGGCCGCCACCAGGCCGAACTGCAGACGTTGATCCGCGCGCAGCTGGTCGCGGCCATCGGGCCGGAACAGGCCGAAGCCTTCATCGACAACGCCAGGATGCAGGCGCACAAACAGCTGGCGTCCCAGTACTTCCCGCAACGGCCGGTGGCGGACAGCGCGTACTTCTGCGGCAAGCTGCTGCCCCAGACCTTGCGGGGCGAGGTGCCGATGCTGCGCTTTGGGGAGTACGTGCGGGAATACAGGAAAGAGACGGCGTCCCGGGCGCGGCCGTAGCGGCCCCGCGTCGCGTTCAGGGCATCTGGACGGCTTCTGTTAAAACAGGCCATCCAACCAGCCGCCGCCCCGGCGCCTGCCTGAACCCGCCCCACCCACCCTGAACGACCCGCCCATGACCCAATCCGACTACGAAGCCGAACTGCTGCGCATCCTGCGCGCCCACGACGCCGCCGCCCGCGCCACGCTGACCGCGCTGATCGCCGCCCTGCCGCCCAAGGCGCGCGAAATCCACATCGTGGTATTCCCCGACCAGGACGGCGAAGGCACGTTCTCGGTCGTGGCCAGCCTGGAAGGCCCGGACCTGTTCGTGCTCAACAAGGCCATCGAAGGCCACCGCTACCTGTTCGACGTGCGCCATACCGAAGACGGCATCGAGCCCGAGGTGCCCCTGTTCGGCTCGGACGAAGCCGGCTTCGACGTGCAGAACGTGATCGTCGACACGGCCATGCAATGGGTCGGGGAATTGTGGGACGCTTGCGGGCGTGGCCGTTCGCCGTTGCCGGGGCTGGTGTACGGCGAGGAAGGCTACGGCACGCGGGAACCGCTGGAATTGCCCGTCTAGCCATTTGCCTCCCGGCAAGCGCGCACCGCCCCCTTGTCCACGCGCAGGCGAACAGGCATCCGATATGTTCAAAACGCCGCGCATGTCCTACTATCGGCCGGCACTCACAGTGCGCATCGCAGTATCTGCCTATTCCTGGATCACCCCAACATAACGGAGCTATCTATGAGTGGTTACTACGATTTGAAGCGCAGCGGCGACCAGTTCATGTTCAATCTGAAAGCCGCCAACCATGAAGTCATTCTGACTAGCGAGCGCTACACCACCAAGGCCAATGCGCTGGCCGGCATCGAATCGGTGCGCAAGAACTCGCCGACCGATGCCCGCTACGAACGCAAGACCGCCACCAACGGCGCGCCCTATTTCACGCTGACGGCCACCAATGGGCAGGTCATCGGGCGCAGCGAGATGTATTCGAGCGCGGCGGCGCGGGACAATGGCATTGCCTCGGTCAAGACCAACGGGCCCACCGGCACCGTGAAGGACAACACCTGACGCATGGCCCCGGCGTCACGGGCCGGCGCAACGCCGGCTCGCGACGTCAGAACCTATAGCTCAGTTTCACCCACACATTCCTCGGCATCCCGTAGTTGTAGCCGTTGTACCCGCCCAGCCCGCTGTAGTAGCGCTTGTCGGCCAGGTTCTCGATATTGATCGAGGCCGCGACCTGGCGGCTGAATTCATACCGCGCCATCAAGCCCAGCAAGGTCACCCCGCCCTGCGACGCGCGTCCCAGGCCGCTGGATTCGTCATAGTGAATACCGCTCTGGTAGTTGATGCTGCCGCCCACGGTCAGCTTGTTCCACTCGCCCGGCAGCCGGTAGCTGGCGGCCAGCCGGAACAGGCGCTGCGGGTAGTTCGGCAGCAGCAAGGCGCCTTCGTTGTCACGCTTGGCGAAATAGGTGTAGCCGCCCATCAGCTGCAGGCCGCGCGCCACTTCGCCGGCCACGGTGACTTCAAAGCCCTTGCTGCGCGCGCCCGCGACCGAGCGGTACGGCGTGCTGCCGTCCGGCAGCGGCGCGCCGTTGGGGTCTTCGACCGGCACATTGGCTTCCTGGGTTCGAAATACGGCAAAGCTGGTGTTGAGCCTGCCGTCCAGGTGCTCGCCTTTCAGGCCCAGCTCGTAGTTCTTGCCGGTCTGCGGCGGCAGCAGCGCGTTGCCGGCGTCGCGCTCATTGCGCGGGATGAAGATGCGGGTATAGCTCGCGTAGGCCGAGTATGAATCGTTCAGGTCCAGCACCACGCCGGCGTAGGGCGTGAACTTGCCATCGACCTTGGCGGCGGGATTGGTGGTCCACAGCTTGGCGGGACCGTTGTAGGACGAGGACTTTTCCTCGTACCAGGTGGCGCGGCCGCCCAGCACCACCGCCAGCGGGTCCGCGACCTTCAGGCGGGCCGAGCCGTAGACGGCGGTTTCCTTGGCGTCCAGGAACGTGTTGTAGAAGGTGTGGAACTGCGTGGGCTTGGGAAAGTCCTGCAGCCGGTGGAAATTGAGCGGGCGGCGATCCCAGCCGGCGGGATTGGCGGAATTCAGGTTCAGCTCGCTGGTGTAGTCGTTGATGCTCAGGCCCAGCGCGGCCTGGTGCTCGCGGCCGAAAGCCTGGAACGGGCCGCTGGCATACACGTCGAAGGACTTGTTGGTGGACGTGGCCGGGTTGTCGCGTATTTCGATGGTGGAGTCGCCGTTGCGGTCGACGGGGAAATACTCGAACAGATAGCCCCACAGCGCCTTTCTTTCATTTTTCAGCCGGCTGGCGTCCAGCTTGACGCGCCAGCCATTGGCGAAGCGATGGTCCAGCGTGATGAAGATCTTGTCGCTGTACATGTTCCACCGGCTCCACGGCGTGCCGGGGTTGAACGAGCGTGAGAAATCGGTGCGCGTGCCGTCGCGGTAGAACAGGGGCGCCTGGCCGAAGTTGGCGCCGTCGATGGCGGTCTTCTGGTGTTCGTAACCCAGGCTCAACGTGGTGTCGGGGCTGATGTCCGCCTCGACAATGCCATAGAAGAGATCGTCGGCGCGCTTCTTGTGTTCGATGAAACTGTCGCCGGCGGTGCGCGCGGCGACCGCTCGGGCGCGCAGGGTGCCGGCGCTGTTCAGCGGGCCGCCAGCGTCCAGTTCCAGGTTGTAGTTGTTCCAGCGTCCGCCGCCCACCGTGGCATGGCCGGCGAATTCCGTGGTGGGCCGCTTGCGCACCAGGTTGACCGAGCCGCCCGGCTCGCCCACGCCGTTGAGCAGGCCGGCCGCGCCGCGCACCACTTCGATGCGGTCGTAGGCCGCCATGTTGACCATGCCGATCTCGGCCGAGGGCGTCTTGAACGAGAAGGTCGGCACGCCGTCGATCATGGTGTTCAGGGCGAAACCGCGCGAGGTGAAGTTGACGCGTTCGTCGAGCCGGTCGGCGATGATGCCCGGCGTCTGGCGCAGCGCCTCGTCCAGCGTGGCCAGGTTCTGGTCGTCCATCTGCTGGCGCGTCACGACGCTGATGGATTGCGGCGTCTCGCGCAGGGACAGGTCCATGCGGGTCGCGGAGGCGGCGTAGCGGGTGGTGTACGAGTCCGAGCCTTCGCTGGGCGCGGCTTCGCGCGCGCCCAGGACTTCCACGGGCGCCAGCGTCTGTGCGCCGGCGGCGCGCAGGCCATAGCTGTTGCCGCCCTGCCGCACCGCCTCCAGCCCGCTGCCCGATAGCAGGGCCGCCAGGCCGGCCTGCAAGCCATAGTCCCCCTGCAGGCCAGCGCTCTGCTTGCCCTGCGTCAGCTGCGCATCGAACGACAACACCACGCCCGCCTGGGCCGCGAACCGGCTCAGCGCCAGCCCCAGCGGGCCGGGCGGCACGTCGTAGCGCCGGGTCGCCTCGGCGCCGGCGGAGGCCTGGGCCAGGGCGGACGAGGCCACGCCGATGGCCGCCACGGCGACGAAGACGGCCGCGGCGGAATGACGGGGGCTGGAGAGAGAAAAGGGCATGGCTGGGGTTCCGGGAGGCAGATCCGACGTGATCCCAGCTAAGTCGGATGAGCGCGCGAAAGGGACAATGCCTCGCGAAAATTTTTTCAGCCGCGCGCCAGCACGCGCACGTAATAGCGGGTGAAGCGCGACAGCCGGACGGGCAGCGCCCGCACCACCGCCGCCAGCGCGCGGTCGGTGTCGTCGATGGGAAAAGCGCCCGACAGGCGCAGCGAGGCCACGTCCTCATCGCAGTGCAGGCTGCCCGCCCGGTAGCGCGCCAGTTGGTCGATGAAGTCGCCCAGCCGCCAGTTGTCCACCACCAGCAGGCCACGGGTCCAGGCGTCGGGTTCGCCAGCCACGGCGCCGGCATGGCTGGCCCCCGCCGCGTCCAGGACGCCCTGTTCGCCCGCCTTCAGGATCAGCGCGTCGCCGCCTGCGGCCGGTTCCAGCGCCACCGCATGACGCAGCACGGCGACGCGCGTGCGCGCATCCTGGCGGTCGACGATGAAGCGCGTGCCCAATGGCCGCACCGTGCCATGCGCGGTCACCACCCGCAACGGCGCCAGGCCGGACACGGCCTGTTCCGTATCGATCAGGATCTCTCCCGCATGCACGACGATGCGGCGGCCGCGCGCGTCGAACGCCACATCGACCGCGCTGCCGCTGTCCAGCCACAGCAAGGTGCCATCCGGCAGGCGCAGGTCGCGGCGCTCGCCGGCCGCCATGCGGTAGTCGGCCAGCATCCTGTCCATGGGCAGCGAGCGCCACGCCAGCCAGCCGCCGGCGCCGAACAGCGCCACGGCGCCCAGGCCGTTGCGCAGGGCCGCGCGCCGGGCAAAGTGATGATCGGCCCGCTTGAGCGTATCGGCCGCCAGCCGCGCCGGAGCCGCGCCCAGGGCGCCGCGCAGGCGTTCAACCTGCCGCCAGACCCGCGCGTGCTCGGGGTCGGCCGCCAGCCAGCGCTCATGCGCGGCCAGGTCGGCCGCGCTGACATCGTCGGCGCACAGCCGCGCGTACCATTGCGCGGCGGCGGCGATGGTCTTGTCCGCCATGGCCGGCTACTGCCCTTGCAGCGCGTACACCAGGCAATGCTCGGTGGCGCGCGCCATGTATTTCTTGACGGAGCTGACGGTGACGCCCAGCGTGGCCGCGATCTGGGCGTAGCTGGCGCCTTCGAGCTGGGACATCAGGAATGCGCGCCGGGGCTTGTCGCCCAGGCCGTGCAGCATGGCGTCGATCTCGCGGATGGTCTCGAGCAGGATAGCCCGCGTCTCGGGAGAGATCGCGGCGGCCTCGGGCTGCCGCGCCAGGGTTTCCAGCCAGGCGCGTTCCAGCGCCTGGCGGCGGATATGGTCCACCAGCGTGCGCTGCGCCACGGTCGCCAGGAAACTGCGCGGCTGCCGCAAGCCCTGCAACTGGGCCATGGACGCCGGCGAGGCCAGCAGCCGCAGGAACGTGTCCTGGGCCAGGTCGGCCGCTTCGGCGGGCACGCTCAGGCGCCGCAACAGCCAGCCGCGCAGCCAGCCATGATGATCGCGATACAGCCTGCCGAGCTCGCGGTGCTCCAGGGATTCCGTGGACGACATGGCCTTGCGGTACCGCTTCCAGATTCATGGGAATAGGAATTGTAATCATTATTGATGAAGACAAACAATCCTTCCGAACCGACCGCGATGCCGCCCCAGGCGCCCCTCCCCTCAGAACCGATACGTCAGCCCCGCGCTGAACGCCCGGCCGTTGCCGGGCAGGAAGATCGGCATGGCCGCCGTCGCGCTGTTGCGGATGGCGTAGCTGCTGGCGTAGGTCTTGTCGGTCAGGTTGTCCGCCTGCAGGTAGGCGCTCCAGTGCGCGTCATGCTCGTAGGCCACCTTGAAACCCAGCAGCGCGTAGGCCTGCTGCTGCGTGCCGGGTGCGTTGGCGTGGTTGGTCTCGGTGTCGCTCATCAGCCAGCGCAGGTTGGGGCCGACACGCCAGCCGCCCTTGCGGTACATGATTTCGGCGCTGAGCAGATGGCGCGGCACGCCGGCGATGCGCTTGCCCGCGAACTCGCCGCCGCGGAAGCGGAAGTCGCTGAAGGTGTAGGCGATGCGGTAGTCGAGCAGGCCGTCGCCGGGCGCGGGCAGGCTGCCGCCGATGCCGGCCTCGATACCCTGGTGGCGGGTGCGGCCGCGATAGTTGTAGGTGCCGGCCGGCGTGCCGTTGGCGTTGCTGACGGACATGAGCTCGTCGTCGACGCGGCTGCGGTACAGCGACACGCTCCAGCGCAGATCGCGGCCGGCCACGTCCAGCGTGCCATCGCCGCCGATCTCATAGGTCAGCGCGCGTTGCAGGTCCAGCTTGCTCATGGACGCGACGGCGCTGGCCGGGTTCATGGGCGCGGGCACTTCACCGTTGACGATTTCCCAGAAGGTGGGCGCCTCGTTGCTGCGGCTGACGTTGGCGTACCAGCGTTGCGTGGCGGCAGGTTGCCACACCAGGCCCAGGCGCGGCGTGGCGTAGTTCCAGTCCTGGTCCAGGGTCTTGCCGCTGTTGCGCTCGCGCGCGTCACGCACGGCCTGCGTGTATTTCAGGTCGCCGACCAGGCTGAACTCTTCGGTCAGGCGCCAGTCCGCGCCTACCAGCGCGCTGCGGTTCTCGGCCTTGAGCGCGTAGGCGCCGAAGCGTTGCAGGCGGCGGCCGTCGGCCGGGCGGATGGCGTAGAAATCGCGGTCCATGTCGCTGCGCTGCCAGTCCAGCGCCACGCGGTAGTCCACGCTGCCGGCCTTGCCGGCCAGCCGCCACGTCAGGCCATAGGTGTCACCGTCGGTGACGTTGGCGACCTGCGGATTGGTGAAGTCGTCGTCGGTGCGCTGCCAGTACAGGCCGACGGTCTGGTTCAGCGCCTCGTCGCCCCAATGGCTGCGGTTGGCGATGCGGAACTGGCTGCTGTCGCGGTGCGGATCGCGCTTGTAGACGTTGTTGCTCAGGTCCAATGGCGAGTTGCCGTCGCCCAGCACGGCGCGCGGATCGTCATGCATGCGGGCCTTGGGCACGGGCTGGGGGATATCGAATTTCAGATCGGTATAGGACAGATAGGTGCGGTTCTCGAAGCCATCGCGCCGAAAACCCAGGTTGCCCTGGAAGCTGGAGCGCTCCGACGCCGAGTGGTGGCGGTAGCCGTCGGACTTGTCGTAGCCGAAGCTGAAACGGCCGTCCAGGCGATCGTCCTCGAAGCCCTTGGACAGCGTCAGGCTGCGGCTGCCGAAGCTGCCGCCGCCCAGGCGGATCATGTCGTTCTGCGTGCCGGTCAGCGACAGGAAGTCGACTTCGCCGCCCAGCGTGCTGGCGCCCGGCGAGAGCGCATTGGCGCCGCGCCGCACGGTGATCATGCCGGCGTTGCGCGGCTCCAGCATGCTGATGATGAAGGAGCCATCGGCGTCATTCAGCGGCAGGCCGTCCTGCATCAGCAGGATGCCCCGACTCAGCGGATTGCTCTGGACGCCGGAGCCGCGGATGTTCAGGCGCGGCTGATCCAGGCCGCCGAAAAACTCTTGCACCACCACGCCGGGCTGGTAGTCCAGCGCGTCGCGCAGCGTGACCAGGCGCACTTCTTGCTGCGGCTGGATCAGGTTGGTGCCGCCGGGCACGGCGCGCAGCGCGGCCTGGGCCTGCTCGGGACCGGGGTCCAGCGCCTGCGTCGGCGACTGGCCCGACACGAGCACGGGCGACAGCGAGGGCACGGCCCGGCCGGCGGCCGGCGCCTGCTGGGCATGGGCCAGGGATGGCCCCAGCGCGACGAGGGCCAGGCTGGACGCCAAGTGGCGCAAGACGAGTGACTTCATGGGGATGCTTCCACGTAGAGCAAGAAAATGGGCTGTCGGACGCCGCGCATCGGGCGCTACCAGGACAGATGGAACATGGTCTTGGCCAGCAGCACGATGCCGACCATGTGACAGAACACGCTGATGTGCACGCGCCTGCGCACCGCGCTGCGCAGGCGCTGGCGGCGCGCCAGCGACATGGCGACGACGACATGGACCAACACGCTGGCGGCAAGCGCGAGCTTGATGGCCAGCAGCGTGCCGAAGGCCGAGGAGAATGGGTGCGCCAGCGCCGCGCGGTATTGCCAGGCCATGCCCAGGCCGGCCAGGTACAGCGCCAGCACGGCCCAGGGCACCACGGCGCGCACGCGCGGGCCGAGCTGTCCGCCCAGCGCCTTGCGCACATCCGCGGGCAGGCGTTTCTGCACGGGTTCCAGGAACAGCACCTCGAACGTGACGGTGCCGACGAAGACAAAAGCGGCGAACAGGTGCAGGACCAGCAGGAAGGGATAGGTATTCATGTTTGCGCTCGGCAGGAAGACCAGATGAAAGAAAAGCGGACCGCGCTAGCGCTGGCCGCCGGCGGCCAGCAACGCGGCGCGCAGGCGCCCGGCGTCCACCGGACCGTCCAGCGCGATGGGCAAGACGCGACCCTGGTTCACCATGAGGCAACGGTCGACCAGGCCCAGCAGTTCCTCGGGATCGTGGCTGATGCACAGCAGCGCCGCGCCGCTGCGCCGTAGTTCCTCGCGGCAGCAGGCGGCGAGCTGACGGCGCAGGGCGGGATCGAGCGCGCTGAAGGGTTCGTCCAGCATCAGCAGGTCCGGCGACAGCGCCAGCGCCCGCGCCAGGGCCACGCGCTGCGCCATTCCGCCCGACAGCTCGCCGGGCCAGGCATGCCGGTCGGCGTCCAGGCCGACGCGGGCCAGCCACTGCGCGGCCAGCGCGCGGGCCGCTGCCGGGGCGTGGCCGGCGGCGCGCAACGGCAGCGCCACGTTGTCCAGCGCATGACGCCACGGCAGCAGCCGGGGTTCCTGGAACATCAGCACCGGATGGCGAAAGCCATTGGCCAGGATGCCGCCGCTGGGGCGCGCCAGGCCGGCGGCCAGGCGCAGCAGGCTGCTCTTGCCCGCGCCGCTGGGGCCGATCAGGCCCAGCCGCTCGCCGGGGCGCAGGCGCAGGTCCACGTCCCGCAGCACGGTCTTGGCGCCATGGCGCAGGCACACCGCATTCATCTCAAGCATGGCCGGGCTCCATCCAGCGGCCCAGCCGGCGCTGCAGCGGCTGCAGGAAAGCGAATTCCAGCAAGGCCACCAGGCCCAGGATCAGCAGCACCCAGGCGTACAGCTCGGCGGTGTCGAAGGTGCTGCGGGCATTGGCCAGCGCGAAGCCCGCGCCGTTCTCGGCGCCCAGCACCTCGGCCATCACCACCAGCCGCACGCCGCCGCAGGCGGCGATCAGCAAGGCGGCCAGCAGCGGCGCGCTGAGCGCGGGCAGGTACAGGTGGCGCAGGCGCAGCCAGGGGCCGTAGCGGTAGGCCTGTGTCATCTCGACCAGCTTGCGGTCCACGTGCAGCATGCCCTTGACCGTGTTGACGTACATGCCGGGCGCCATCATCAGCGTGGTGATGAAGATCACCATCGACGAACCCAGGCCGAACCACAGCATGGCCAGCACCACAACGACCACCGGCGGCATGGCCATCAGCAGCCAGCGCAGCGGCTCGATCAGGCCGCGCAGGCGGGCGCTGTGGCCGGCCAGCACGCCCAGCGCGAAGCCGATCGACGCGCCGGCCAGCACGCCCGCGCCGATGCGCATCAGGCTGACGCCGGCGTTGGCAAAGAACTGCGGGCTGCGCAGCAGCGGACCGATGGCGCGGAACGCTTCCCAGGGCGTGGCCATCAGCAGCGGCCCGAGCTGGCGCGCGGCCACGTGCCAGGCCAGCAACAGCAGCAGCACGCCGGCCGCGCTCCAGACGCGCGAGGTGCGCAGCGCTGGCGGCCCGTAGGATCGGGGCGCGCTCATGGACC
Organism: Achromobacter sp. 1011811831; assembly: GCF_059760905.1. Lineage (NCBI taxonomy): Bacteria > Pseudomonadati > Pseudomonadota > Betaproteobacteria > Burkholderiales > Alcaligenaceae > Achromobacter > Achromobacter sp. 1011811831. Next base: position 23,797 of record NZ_JCBANG010000057.1, on the reverse strand, counting down.
GTAGAAGCCGGCGGGCGGCAGCTTGCCGCCAATGGCTTGCGGATAGCGCTCGGCCAGCAGCTGGTAGAGCGCTTCCAGCTCGGGGCGGGCCTCGCGCGCGCTGCGGCTTTGCAGGCGGGTGCCGCGCACGGCGGCTTCGAGCGCGGCCTGCGGCATGTGCGGCAGATGCTCGCGCGCCAGCGCCGCGCAGTCGGCGGGATGTTCCACGCACCAGCGCGCGGACTCGGCATAGGCGGCATCGACCGCCACGCACAGCGCGCTATCGTCCGCCACGCCGGCAGCGGCCATGACGCCGGCCTGCGGCAGCGAGGGCTGCGCCGGAAAGGCGCCGCGCCAGGCCTGCTCCAGGCTCTGTCCGCGATGCAGCGTGGGCGCGCCGCCCTGCTGCCCGGCGCGCCACAGCAGCAGCGACGCCATGGGTTCGACCAGCAGCGCCTGTTCGGCCTGGCCGTTGAGCATCAGCGCGATCGCGTCCTGGCCGTCGCGGGTGCGGCGCAGCTTGACCGGCGCCAGGCCGCGCGCGGCCTGCGCGTCGAGCAGGGTGTCCAGCAGCACGGCCGGCAGGTCGCGCTGGAACGGCACGGCCAGCTCGCGGCCGGCCAGGTCTTCAAACGTCCGCACGGCCGGATCGCGGCTGACCAGCCAGAGAATGCCCCAGACCGAGATGTTCAAGAGCCGCACCGGCATGCCCCGGTTGTGCAGCAAGGCCGGCAAGGTGCCGGGCGCGGCGCTGAAATCCACGTCGCCATTGACCAGCAGCGTGCGCAATTGATCGGGTGTCTGCCACAGGCGGAAGCGCAGCTGGTCCGCATGCGCGGCCAGCGCGCCGGTGGCGGCCATGTGCATCAGCGGATAGCTGACCACGGCGCCCGGGCCGGCCAGGGTCAGGACGGCGCGGCGGCCGGACGCGGCGCGGGCCGTGGCCAGGCCGGGCAGCAGCGTCGCGCCCAGCATCGCCGCGCAGAGCCGGCGGCGGGTGTTCAGGTCTTTCATCTAAATATTACAAATAGGAATTGTTATCGTTTAAGATTCTCCCATTCCCCCCGAAAGACCCAGAATGACAAATATCAATCCGTCCGGGCCGCTACCGACGGACCTGCTCGCGCGGCATCCCCTGCTGCGGGACCTGCCCTCGCCAAGCGACGTGGCCGCGCAGCTGCTGCGCGGCGCGGCTCCGCTGCGCGCCGAGTCCGGCCAGATCCTGTTCGACGAAGGCGACGAGGCGCGCCACTACCTGCTGGTCGCCGCCGGCCAGGCCGAGGTCATGCGCTACGGCTACAACGGCGATGAACGCGTGTTCCGCGTCTTCGAGCCGGGCCAGCTGATGGCCGAGGCCGCCATGTTCATGCCGCACGGCCGCTATCCCATGCAGGCGCGGGCGCGCGCCGGCTTCCTGGGCTGGCGACTGGGCCGCGCGGAACTGCACGAGGCCTGCCGGCGCTGGCCCGACCTGGCGCTGACCTTGCTGGCCAGTCTGAGCAAGAGCCTGTACGACCAGGTCAACAAGGTGGACTGGATGACCTCCAGCACCGCGCCCGAGCGACTCGCCCACTACCTGATGGACCTGCACGCGCGCCAGGGCGGCACGGTGACGCTGCCCTTGAGCCAGCGCCAGCTGGCCGCGCACCTGGGCATCCGCGCCGAAACCCTGAGCCGGCTGCTCAATGACTGGCAGGCGCAAGGCCACATCAGCGGCAAGCGCCGCGAATGGGCGCTGCGCGATCCGGCGCATCTGTCCAGGCTGGCGACGCTGGCGCGGCGGCCGTTCTGAAGCCTGGCCGGCCGGTTGCGCCGTCCGCGGGCGGCGTCAGCGCCGCCGCGGTCATCGGCGCATGCGCCGCCACGCTCCAATGACCTGGATCATCGGAGCGCAGCGACAAGGCGCCGGACAATGGGGGCCGACACCGAACCCGGCCGCCTCATGCTCCCTCCCCCTTCCGCCCCGCCGCCCGACCATCCCATCACCGAAGACGACATCCGCCTGCTGGTCCATCGCTTCTACGACCGGGTCCGCCAGGATCCGACGCTGGGACCGATCTTCCAGGCCCGCGTGGCGGACTGGGATCATCATCTGGCCATGCTGTGCGATTTCTGGTCGGCGCTGCTGCTGGGCACGCGGCGCTTCAAGGGCGCGCCGATTCCGGCGCACGCGCGGCTGCCTGATCTGTCCTGGCCGCTGTTCCAGCGCTGGCTGGCCCTGTTCCACGACGTCACCGCCGCCATGGCGCATCCGACGCTGCAGGCCCAGGCCGACGCCACGGCCGAACGCATCGCGGCCAAGCTATGGAATGTGTGGCAACAGCGGCAGGCCGCGCCCGGCGCGCCGGGCATGACGGATGGCCTGCCGCCCGGCCTGTCCGCCGTCCTGCCCGCCGGCGTGACGCCTTATCGCGACAGCCCGGTCTTCACGCCCGACAACCTGCCAGCCGCGCTGCGCGGCGCGCATACGACCAAGGCCGGCGCCTGGGGGCTGTTGAAGGTCCACGCGGGCGTGCTGCGATATGCGCTGGACGATGCGCCGCACACCGAGGCCGTGCTGACGGCGGGCCAGCAGGTGCTGATCGAGCCGCAGGTCAGGCACCATGTGGCGTTCGAATTGCCGGGAAGTTTTCAGATCACGTTTTGCCGAGAGGACGGCAAGGCGGCGCCCGATGGCGAGCCGACGCGCTAGGCGGGCGCGCGCTCACCACGCCGCATGAAACATCGCCTTGGCCAGCACCACGATCAGCACCATGTGGCAGAACACGCTGACATGCATGCGCCGGCTCAGCGCCCCGCTCAGGCGTTGCCGCCGCGCCAGCGTCAACGCCGTGATCACATGCGCCAGCACGCTCAGCGCCAGCGCGATCTTTAGCGACAGCAGGACGCCGAAGGGCGAGCCGAACGGATCCGCCAGCGCGCCGCGATACTGCCAGGCCATTCCCAGCCCCGCCAGGTACAGCACGACCACCGACCAGGGCAGCACCGCCCGCACGCGCGGCCCGAGCTGGCCGCCCAGCGCCTTGCGCACGTCGGCGGGCAGGCGCTTATGCACCGGTTCCAGGAACAGCACTTCGAAGGTCACCGTGCCGACAAAGAGAAAGGCGGCCAGCAGGTGCAGGATGAGGAGCAGGGGATAGGCGTTCATGGCGTCATTTGATTCTGACACCCGCGCGCCATGCGTGGACATGACGAAGATCAAGCCGCCCGACGCCGGCTGCCGAAAACCATGATGGGCAGGCGCCCGGAAACGTCAAAGGCCGGACGTGGGGTTCCGTCCGGCCTTTGACGGGCCGCATTGCGGCCGGCGGCGAGTTTACTTCGGTTTCTTGCCCGACATGTCCTGCTCCACCACCATGTCCAGCACATAGACCTTGGACGGTGCGTCGGCGGGCGGGTTCTTCCAGTCGTATTGCTTCACGCGCAGCACGGTGCGCACGCCGTCGCGGTGCTCGTAGCCGTCGATCGACTGGTACAGCGGATGCCACTTGTCGGTCGTCGGCTGCTGCACGCCGGACTCGCTGTAGCGGCGCTCGCGCACTTGCAGGCATTGGTAGTTGGGGATCAGCGGGTGGCTGCACTTGACGCGCTTGGCGGCCACTTCCAGGAACATGGTCTCGCCCTTGCTGCCGTAGCGGGTCTCGGGCGTGGGCTCGCCGGTGAACTTGAGCACGGCGCCGTCCTGGGCGACCAGTTGCAGCACGGGTTCGGGCGCGTCGGTGGCGACCGAGGCGCGCAGGTCGCCCTTGATGCGCTGGCCGACTTCGGTGTCCAGCGCCATCAGGCTGGGTTCGCAGGCCTTCATGGTGGCGGCCAGCTGCGCCACCTGCAGCACGCCCTTGTCATAGCGGTAGCCGCCGAACTGCGTGTTGCAGCCGCCGGTGATGCTCAGGCCCTGCTCGGTGAAGGACAGGCGCAGGCGATTGTCGATGCCCTTTTGCAGCGCGGCGATGGGCTTGCCCGAGGCGTCGACGGCCGAGGCCAGGTGCCAGTAGTAGGCGGACAGCGTGGCCTGGGAGGCGGCGGACGGGGCGGTGGCGGACATGGGGGACGCTCCTTCGCGAGTGGAGTTGGACGCCGGGGCGCAGGCCTGGAGCAAGGCGGCGCAGACGGAAGCGAGAAGAATGGTTTTTTTCATGGTTCGCTCTTATTCAGCCGGGGGTTATTGATGGAGACGGCATTCTACGTACGCGTGGTGGACGAATCGGGCTGGCGGACCGTCAGGTCGTTTCAGGATCTTGCAAACGCCGAACGCAGCGCGAGCCTGCGTGAAGCTTGCCACAGGACGCCGCTACGGGGGCATGCGGACGCCATCGAGGCGGCGCAGCGGGCCTTGGGCGGCGCATGCGCCAGACACCTTATGCAACGTTTGCATCGCATGTTCTCAACTCCTTGCATCCATCGCCGGCGACGGCGCGGGTCTCGCGCGGCATGCCACGCGCGGCCACGGGATTTCGTCGTGATTCAGGTCGGCCTTGCATGCACCGCCCAATAATCAGCCGGCTTTCACATAAGACTCGAATTATTATTGAAATAAATCAAACCGCGATGCCGTGATTTATTTTTCACCCATCGACAGCCGCCCACGCCCACAGAATACCGGCGCGGCGAAACAAGGCCGCATATCAGCCATTTCATTATTCATCGATGGCAGGGCCATGCCGCGCGCGTGATTCGCGGCATCCTCCCCGCAAATCCGTCCTCCGCACAACCCAGCAATGGCGCGGCTCTTCAGCAACTTTAATGAAATCCCGAAGATCGCAACGATGCGCATTGCCCATCCCGCCCACGCCGCTGCCCGATCCGCGACGCCCGCCTTTTTTGATTGCTTTAAAAATCGCAGTTATCCAAACCAGATTCTTCAATAATAAATCCATAGCCCGACGCCGCGCGTGAATGCTATAAGCACTGCACCGGTAAGCCCTGCCGGAAAATAAAAACCCGGCAATTTAAGTGCTCCGGAATCCGCTAAAGCGTTATTACGCAAAGGAGTTCCCATGAAGGAGACAGTGTTGGATCACGGCGGCAGCGCCGCGAAGCTCGGCCCATGGACCAAACTCGATACGCTCGACATCGAGTTCGCTGACGATGGCAATCCCGGCGGCGGCCGGATCTACAAAAACGGCTACCAACAGATCGTGGTGCTGCTGACGGTCAAGCCGCTGGATGCCGCCAACCATCCGCTCACCGAGCAGAATTCCCCAGGCATCACCGCGCAGGTGCGCGCCGCCCTCGGCCTGGTGAGCTACGCCGACGCCAGCCCGCTTCAGGCCGTCGCGCCCGGCGTCATGGGCTCGCACTGGTGCTACACCGACAAGCCCAATGGCTTCACCACCGGCAGCGCGATGAACGTAATGCTCTACAGCCGCAAGGCGCAGGACGACGACGCGCTGCAATTCCTGCTGTATGTGATGTGCCCGCCGGCCGAGCACGCGGCGACCATCGCGATCGCGGCGCTGGTGAATGTGCCGAACGCGAATGGCGACGGCAGCTATCCGGTGACCACGCGCGGCGCGCAGCCCAACGATTTTCCCAAGCAGCTCGTGTCCATCACGGCCGTTCCGCCCATGCGCTACACGGACGCCAACACCGCGCTGACGCCGTTCCAGGCCTATCAGGATCCCGACAACGGCGTGAACCGGAAGATGGTGGCCCGCAATTATGTGTTCGCCAGCCGCGAGCCGGGCCACGAATTCATCCGCTTCGACATCGCCCCCGCCAGCGTGGGCTTGTATTGGCATGCCTTCGACGAGAAAAGCGCGTACCAGCAGTCCGGGGAATCGTTCAAGCGCTACCGCAAGTTCAACCTCGCCTATGCCTGGAGCAGCGCCAGCCCGGCGCAGGAACAGGTGTTCGGCATGCGCGAGCAGGCCAGCGGCGCGCAGCGCTGGTGGCCGGTCAGCGTCAACCAGGAAAGCGATTCCATGTACTTCACCGTGGCCGAGTACGACGCCACGCTGGGACAAGGCCGTGGCTTCGGCTATCCCGGTTCGCCGGTCAACGACGCGACGCCGGCCAACGGCGGCAAGAGCGGCGTGTATTTCACCGCCTGGGACCAGTACGGCAATGCCGGCGACTTCACGCCGGAGACGGCCGGCCTGCTGGACGATTTCAAGGTGAAGCCCGGCAGGTCCTGATTTCCCTTCGCACGACCCGGCGCAGTTCCTGAATGGCATTACCCAGAATACGGAGAAGACCATGCAAGATTTCGTGTCGAAAGAAGCGATTCCCCAAGGCTATACCCTGATTTCCTCGGCCGTGGCCAACTGGGCAGGCCTGGACAAGCTGTCCGTCCAGTTCACCGACGACCCCCACGCCACCGGCGCCAACCTGTACCGCAACGGCCGCAACCAGGTCGGGGTGACCGTGGAGCTGCGCGCGGTGGACCGAAGCGGCGACTGGATCATGCCCGACGCCGACCTGACGCAGCAGATTTTCAATTCGCTGTACCTGGTGGACTGGAGCAGCCTGGCGGCGCTGAACTGGAAAAGCAGCCAGAGCAACAACTGGATCTATACCGACGCCCGCAACGATTTCCTGACCACGCCGTCCAGCGGGTCGGGTGCCTATGTGCTGACGCAGCACCGCTCGCGCTACACCATCGGCGATGACGGCACCATTTCCTACCAGTTCTACGTCATGTGCCCGTACAACGAATCGCTGACCAGCATCGGCATCGCCGCGCAGGTCAGGAACGTGCCGGACGGCTATGGAGGGCGCCAGAACATCGATTGCGCGGGCAAGACCAGCGGCATCGCCCGCAGCACGGTCACGCTCAGGGCGGCCGAGCCGCGCAATTTCTCGTCCTCGGAGCTGGCCTACGTGCAGACCCGCATCATCGTGGACGGCGACGCGCCCAGCAACCACAAGAATTCAAAGAACTGGCTCTTCGAATACCAGTGGACCACGCCGCCCGACTTTCCCATCCACAGCGTGGACTGGGCCAGCGGCGAAAACTGGTCGGCCAACACGTATTTCCAGTGCGGCAATCCCAAGAAGGGCTATCTGTGGATGGCCGGCGGCCGCATCCACCGGCCCAGCAACCAGTACGGCGACTACAACGGCAACACCATGGGATACCTGATGTCCTGCTACCTCTATAGCGGCGAGGTCGACCGCCCCTTCACGGTATCCACGCCCAACAACGCCATCAAGCTCACCCGCTTCATCACCGGCAACTACTCCTACATCGACGGCGACGCGTCCAACTTCAACCGGACGGAAGCGCACAGCGTGAAGGTGACGGACATCTACGGCACGGTGCGCTGGCTGATCTTCCAGGCCTTCGCCTCCGCCGTCGAAACCGACCGTCCGCCGATCACCAGCTACGTGGATCGGTCCGCCTGATCTTGCCCGGAGCATTTCCATGGACGACTTCTATTCCCAGGCCTTCAACTTCGCGACCGCGGTGCAGGGCGGCGTGGATATGCGCACGGGCCTGTTCAACATCAGCATCCCGCTCTTGCAGATACACGGCAACGACAACCTCGGCCCCACCCTGCCGCTGGCGCTGAGCTATACGCCGCTGAACGCGGTCGACGCGGGCCTGGGCATCGGCTGGACGCTGGGCCTGAGCCGCTATGACCGCAAGGCGAAGCGGCTGTCGCTGTCCAGCGGCGAGCAGTACATGGTGCAGGAGTCGCCGGACTCGGTAAGCCTGCGTCAGCAGAAACTGGACAGCCTGCGCTTCGAAAAGCGCGGCGACGGCTACCGCGTGCTGCGCAAGACCGGCGAAGTCGAAATCCTCAGCGGCCCGGACCTGGCCAACGACATCAAGGTGCCGCTCAAGCTGTATTCCCCGCTGGGCCACCAGCTGGAGCTGGAATGGGATCTGACCCAGGCGCCGCCACGGCTGCTGTCGGTGCGGGACGAGCGCCAGCATGTGTTCCTGCGGATCGCCTATCCCGACGGCGGCACCCGCAGCCAGACCACCTTGCAGGTCTGGCCCGACACCGTCGAGGCCTACGAGATCACGCTGTCGTTCCAGAACGGCTACCTGAAGCAGCTGCGACACGGCGGCGCCGAACCGGCGCTGGACTGGACCTTCGACTACGAGAGCGTGGGCGGCCGCAACCTGATCACGAAGATCACCGCGCCCACCGGCATGGTGCAGCGCGCGCTGTATCAGCGCGACGCACAGCGCTTTCCGTCCGCCTCGACGCTCAAGACCGCGCTGCCCGCCGTCAAGCGATATATCCAGCAACCGGGCGCCGGGCAGCCGGACCTCGTCACCGACTACGCCTATTCCTCCTACAACTACCTGGGCTACGGCGGCCAGGGCGGCGCGTGGAAATCGGACTCGGATTATCTGTACGGCGTGCTGACCGGCTATGAATACTGGTGCCGCGCCACCACCGGCGACAGGCGCGTGACACAGCACTACAACAGCTTCCATCTGCTGGTTCGGGTGGAGACTCAGGAGGACGGCTGCGAAACCCTCGCCGAAACGCAGTACTACGCCGAAAAAGGCACGCCGTTCGAGCAGCAGCCCAGACAGTTCCAGCTGCCCAAGCGCGTGCAGACCACCTATCGCAACGACGAGTACCAGACGCGCACCGAGGAAACGCTCACCGAATTCGACGCGCATGGCAATCCCACCCGCCGCCTGACGCCCGACGGCACGCTCACGCAGTGGGAATACTATCCCGACGCGGGCGAGGCCGGCATGGCGCCGGCCGAACCGAACGGCCTGGTGCGGCTGCTCAAGCAACAATCGGTGCTGCCGCCGCAGGACCTGGGTCCGACGCCGCTGCGCGCCACGCAGTACCGCTATGCCGCCATCGCCACGACGCCGCGCAGCCACGGCGACGTGGCCTTTCCGGCCGCCGTCCAGGTGCGCGAGGACACGCTGGCCGACGGCCGGCTGCTGGCCAGCCGGACCACCGCGTACCAGGCCGACACCGCCTCGCAGGAACTGGGCCGCATCCTGCGGATCCAGGACAGCCTGCCTGCCCGGGACGGCCCTTACGTCAACACCCATGAATTCAGCTTCGTGTTCGACGGCGACCAGTCCATCCAGACGGTGGACTACCGCACGCACGACGGCCTGGTCACCCGCAGCGGACAGGTCCAATCACGCTGGACCGGACGGGTCTGGTCGGCCACCGACGCGCAGGGCAACGTCGCGCAATACAAGTACGACAGGCTGGGCCGCCTGACGCGCAGCCTGCGCAATCCCGGCACGCCCTACGAGAGCATCAACGCCTACCGCTACCTCGAAGACGAGGACGGGCTGCCCGTGACGCTGGCGATCGACCCGGCCGGTAACCAGACGCGCACGCTGTTCGACGGCCTGGGCCGGCAGATCCGGCAAGAGCAGAAGGCCCGCGACGCGCAGGCATGGACGCCGGTCTCCACGCAAGGCTATGACGACAGGGGCCGCCTGAGCGTCACGACGGCCTGGGACGCGGTGCCCAGGGATGGCGGCGCGCCGCGCTCGCTACAGGCCACGCAGACCCGGACCTACGACGGCTGGGGCCAGGTCGAGAGCATCGCCCACAGCAATGGCTACCGCCTGCTGACCCGCTACGACCCGGTGGCGCGCAGCGCCGAGACCCGGCTGGACGGCGAAGGACAAGGCTCGCGCCGGACCCGCTACAACGCCCAGGGCAAGCCGGTGCGCGTCGAGCGCCTGGACGCTGCCGGCGCGGTGGACGGCGTCATCGTCAACGACTACAACGGCCTGGGCTGGCTCATCCGCAACCGCGACGAGCTGGGCCGCGAAACCCGCTACAAGTACGACGACTGGGGTCGCCCGATCCTCGTCACCCTGCCGGACGGCGCCAAGGTGGCCAGGCGCTATGCGCCCGACGCCACCAGCGCGGACGCGATTGCCTCGATCGAGGTGAACGGCGCCAGCCAGGGCACGCAGCGCTTCGACGGCCTGGGCCGGCGCCGGAGCAGCAGCAACGGCCAGCGCCAGTATGCCTATGACTATGACCGGGACTGCGACCCCGCGCCATCGCGCGTCACGGGCCCGGACGGCGCGGTGATCCGGTACGACTACATCGCCGCCCTGGACAACGCGGTCGGGCGCGTCAGCGTCGGCGACTGCGTGCAGACCTTCGACTATGACCCGGCCATGGGCTGGCTGACCGGCGCCGATGAGTCAGGCGCGGGCTATCGAAGCGGCTACGCCGCGCGCCACGACACCCTGGGTCTGCTGTGCGAGGAAACGTTCAGCGGCGGCAATGCCAGCGTGCGCGTCGCCAGCGGCGACTACACGGCCAATGGCCTGCCGCTGTCGTATGTCGACGTATCCGAGGGGGCCGAATCATGGGACTACGACGACATGGGCCGGCCCGCGCGGCTGCGCAACAGCCATGTCGACATCGCCCTGCGCTACGACGCGCTTGGCCGCGTCCACCAGCGCGACGTCACGGACCGTCAGACGGGCGCCGCGCTGGCGCTGACGCTGGACTACGACGAATTCAACCGCGAATCAGGACGCGAGCTGAAATCCGGCGGGGAAACCTGGAAGATCCACCGCCGCTACCATGCCAACGGCCAGCTGCGCGAGCGCGAAACCTGGCGCGGGTCCAGCCTGGCGCGCCGCGAGCAGTACGAGTACGACGCGCGCAACCGCCTGCAACGCTACCAGTGCATCGGCGACGCCAGCCATCTGCCGCGCGATCCCTACGGCAAGCCGATATCGCAGCAGACATTCCGCTATGACGCGGTGGACAACATCGTCGAATGCAGGACCGAATTCGACGGCGGCAGCGATACCGCCCTGTTCCTGTACGACTCCACCGATACCAATCAGCTTGCCGAGGTCCGGCACAGCCATCCGGCCTATCCCCCCAGCATCAAGCTGGACTATGACCATTGCGGCCGCCTGATACGCGACGAGGCGGGACGCAAGCTGGGCTATGACCCATTGGGGCGGCTGGCCAGCGTGGAGGGTGGCGGCGTCCGCGGCGCCAGCTACCGCTACAACGCGCTGAACCAGCTGGTGGCCCAGCTGGCCGGGCCGGACGACACGCGCGATCTCTATTACCGCGATGGCAGCCTGGCCAACGAGATCCGCCGGGAAAGCGGGCACAAGACCCGCTACATCCGCGCGGGCGCCAGCTGCGTGGCGCAGCGCCGCGACGGCACGGGCGCCGGCGCGGGCACCACCCTGCTGGGCACCGATGCGCAGCGCAGCGTGATCCTGGCGCAGCAGGGCGGCGCCACCCGCGCCTGCGCCTACTCGCCCTACGGCCACCGGCCCGCCAGCGACGATGCGCTGTCCGCGCTGGGCTACAACGGCGAGCGCGTGGATCCGGTCAGCGGCGCCTATCACCTGGGCAACGGCTACCGCGCCTACAACCCCGTGCTGATGCGCTTCAACGCGCCGGACAGCCTCAGCCCCTTCGGCGCCGGCGGCATCAATCCCTATGCCTATTGCGTGGGCGACCCAATCAACCGCGGCGATCCCAGCGGCCATCTCAGCTGGCAGGCCTGGCTGGGCATCGGCCTGGGCATCGTCGGCATCGTCGCCACGGTCGCCACCTTCGGCGTGGCGGCGGCGCCCTTGCTGGCGACCGAAGGCGTGGTGGCGGCGGCCACCGCCGGCATATCGGCGGTCGGCGTGGTCGGCGGACTGGGGCTGGCGGCCGACGTGACCGCCATCGTCGGCGGCGCGCTGGAATCGGCCAGCCCGACAGCCTCGGCCATCCTGGGCTGGAGCTCGCTGGCCTTCGGCCTGCCCGGCATGATCACGGGCGCGGCCGGCCTGGTCCGGGCGGCGGGCCGCCTGCTGCCGGCCGCGGGCGAGGCCGCCGGGGAAACCGCCCGCGTGGTCCACGGCGTGCAGACCGAAACCGACCATCTGGTGACGCTGGGCGGCGAAGCCAGGAATTTCCGGCACTATAACGAGGCCGGCACCGGCGGTATCGGCCTGTTCGAGGATTCCCCCACCATAGGCAGGACCCAGGGCAGGCGCCTGAACGTGGTCTCGCACGGCATCCCGGGCATGCTGCGGGTGCAGACCGCCAACCGCACATGGACGAGCCTGACCGCCCCCTCGCTGGTCAGTCTGTTAGAGCGCAGCGTCCCCGACCTGGCCGAGTACGACAGTGTGCGCGTGATCGCCTGCAGCTCCGCCACGCCGACCGAGAGCGGCGCCACGCTTGGGCAAGGACTGGCGAACCTGCTGCGCAGGGACGTGGAGGCCTATCACGGGCCGGTCAGGATGGACAGCAGAATGCACAACGTGCTGGTCGACGCGTCCCTGCCTTCCGGGATCTGGCACGACCGGCCCACGCTCCGGAACCTGAACATCGAAGGAGATCGCGCCACGTTCAGCCCTCGGAGGGCGGGTACCAGGGCGGAACCCATGGAAATCGGTCCCTTCCCGGACGAACCCATGGATATGAGCTGAACGCCGGACCGGCGCCGGCGCTGACCGGTCGCCCTACTTCGCCGCCCCCAGATGCTCGCGCAGCACCCGCCGGATCTCCAGGATGGCCTCCGGCGCTTCCTGCACGCTGTGCGTGTACGGAATCACCGCTTCCGACGCCGCGCCGTCCAGGTGCGCGCTGTGATACGTGACGAAGCCGTCGGTGGATTCCTCCAGCGGCGCGTCCGGCTTGTCGGTGGCGACAATGCTGTGGAACGTCACGTCGGGCGAGATCGGCATCTGCGGCAGCAGCTGGATGAACGGGTCCTTGGGACTCAGGCTGTCCACGCCGTTGGGGATGTAGTAGGGCTCGCCGCCGGGCATTTCACCGCCTTCGGCGCGCTGGCTCATGCGGGCGAACTTGCGCAGCACGGTGGCCGGCAGCGTGATCAGGTTCGAGGCCCAGCGCGCCAGCCGGTGCTCGGCGAAGTCGGTGCCGCGATGCGGCGTGGCGATGAAGACGGCGCGGGTGATGCCGTGGAAAGGCTCGAAGCGCATCATGTCGCCGAACTCGGCTTCGGCCTCGGCCATTTCCTCGGGCGTGAACGAGCGGTATTCCTGCAATGCCTTCCACAGCACGTCGCCCGACGAGGACACCATCAGACGGCTCAGGATGCCGCCCATGCTGTGACCGATGACGACCATGTCGCGCGAGGCGCGCGCCGTGCCCATTGGGTCGAAGTGTTCCAGCGTGCGCCGCAGCGCCTTGCGGATCTCGGCGTTGTTGTAGGGCAAGGGCGCGTTGGTCGGGTAGTAGACCTGCCAGATCTGGTAGCCGCGCCGCAGCACCTCATCACCCAGCACTTCGTTGGCCGTGTTGATCCAGGCCTCGGGGCTGCTGGCCAGGCCGTGCAGCATGACGATGATGCGGCGGTCGGGGTCGTAGGGCTGCAGCAGGTAGATATGCGGCTCGGCCAGCCCGTCGGACGTGCCGATGGTGTTGCGCAGCGCCTGCGTGGCGAAGCCCGAGCGCGCCAGCCACAGGCCGTAGCCCGACGTGAAGTTGGCGGCAAGCGGCACCGAGATGCCGCCCAGCGATACGTAGTAGCGCCGATACGGATCCGAGACCGTGAAGGCGGCGTCGTGCGTCTCCAGGATCTGGGCCAGCGTGCGGCCCTTGAAGGACAGGATCACCGACAGCGCCGGGAACGGGGTTTCGCTATAGGGTTTCTCGAAGGTGTCCTTGTCGTTGACGCTGCGCGCCATGACGGCGACCAGCTCGGCGCCGAAGCCGTCGCGCCGGTACATGCTGCGCAGGCCGCTGAAGGTCAGCGTGGACGCCGGGATCAGCTCGTAGGGCGTGGTCTTGCCGCCGGGCAGGCGCACCTCGTCCAGCAGGAAGTGGATGTCCCAGTCGCCGATGCGGCCGCTCTCGCCGCCGCGCGCGGCATCGGCCTTGGGCGCGTCGCGGTAGTGCGAGAACAGACGCGTGACGGACTGCTGCACCGCGTAGTTGTAGTAGTCGCGCACCTGGGTCTGGCGGTCCTCGAAGGCGCGCTCGGCCGGCGGGCGCGGCGAGTGGAACAGGTAGGCGTAGGCGTAGCGCGCGCTTTGCAGGTAGGCGTCCAGCAGCTCGTCGCGGTCGGTCGCGGCGACGGGGCGCTGGCGTTCCAGCTCCACCGCGTGCAGCAGCCAGACCTCGGACAGCGTGGACAGCTGGCGCTCGGTGTCCAGGCCGTCGCTGCCGCGCAGCGCGCTGGTGCAGTTGAGCGCGGACGCGCGGCATTTGTCGGCGTCCAGGCCCAGCACGGCCAGCGCCTCGCTGGCGGCAGCGCTGAGCTTGCCGGTGGTGAGCACGTCGCCGCGCCGCTGGGCGATGTAGTCCTGCGTGCTGACGGACGCGACCTTGACGCCGGCGCAGCCGGCGGTCGCCAGGATCAGCAGCAGCGCGGCGCAGCGCGCGACGAGCCCGAGGGAATGCTTCATGGTCGGGGGGACAGGAAAGGTTCGCGTATGGCTTGCGAGAACGCCGGCGTGTTGCCGGCCCGGGCCGCGCGCGCAGTGATGTCGGCATCGCGCCGGATCGCGTCCAGCGGGCGGCTGGCGTCCAGGCCGCCGTGTTCATACAGGTATTCGGGCAGGTAGCCGGACAGCAGGAGGCGGTAGTCGACCGGCAGGCCGGGCACGATGGCGCGCACCATCTGGTAGATGATGGTGGTGCAGTTGGCGGTGACCGTGTGATAGAAGCGCGGTTCGGCGCGCAGCGCATTGGCCGTGTCCACATAAGACAGGAACAGCGCGCGCATGGCCTCGGGCGGCATGCGGATGGGGTAGATCGACACCGTTTCGCCGCGCACGGCGGTGCGCACCCGCACGATGTCGCGCTCGTCGGCGGCGATCACGCTCAGTTCGAACTGCTTGAAGAAGCCGCCCAGCTCGGAGAACTGCTCGCCGCGCTCCTTGCGGATCTCGACCGAGAACACCACGCGCTGGCCATCGTCGAAACCGAAGGACACCAGGGTGTGGGCGATGGCCGGCATGCCCCAGGTGGACAGGATCATGTCCACGCTGCGCAGCCGGCTCAGGTCGTAGTCGCGGGTGTCCCAGCGGGCGTCGTAGTCGGCGTCGCCGCGCCAGTCGAAGTTGCGCACGTCTTGCAGGCGCACGTGGTCGCCCTGCACCGTGCCCCGCGGCATGCGGCTCACCTCGTCGGCCCAGTCGCGGTCGTTGGACGGCCGCAGCGTGTGCCACCAGACCAGCAGCGCGATCACGACCAGCGCCCAGCCGGCCCACCAGCGGCGGCCGGCGCGCCAGGGTCGGCCGGCGATCAGCAGGCACAGCAGCCAGAGATGCAGCGCGGTCCAGGCCGCCACGGCCACGCCGCGCGCCGCCGCGCCGCCGGGAAACTGGAACCACAGCGCGCCGGCGCCCCAGGCGGCCAGCGGCAGCAGGCAGACGCCGGCCAGCAGGCGCAGCCAGGGGGAAGGACGGCGATAAACGGTGTTCGAGGCGTGGGGCATGACAAACAGATCAAGGCGCCGGGACGGATGATGCGCCGACGGACTCGCCGGCGGAAAATCGGCGCTACCGAATATAGCGCCATATCGTGAAGGAACGGGCCGCGCGCGGCGGCCCGCCGGCCGCCTCTACAATCTGCCATCCCCACGGCCTGCCTTTGCTTCGGATCCTCTCATCATGCGCCTGCGCCCCGCCGCCCTGTTGCCCCTGTCGCTGGTCCTCGCCCTGTCCTGCGCCCAGGCCCAGACCACGGTCAAATCGCTGGACCAGGTGCGCGACGTCATCCAGACCGACGCGGCCAGGCAGATGTTCGACCAGCAGATGTCGGGCAAGCCCGCGCCGGACGGTTTCGGCACGGCGCTGCCGGCGGGCTTCACGGCGGACTTCCTGCTGCGGCAGCTGGCTCCCGGCCAGCCGGCGGACCGGCTGGTGCTGGCCGGCGCCAAGCCCTGGCCGCAGCGCGCGCGCGCCTACGTCGGCATGGTCTGCCTGGCGGCCTCGGCCGAGGCGGCGGCGCAGTCGGCCAAGTACTCGCGCAACGAATGCGTGGCCTTGTCCGGCAGCGAGGGCGATCAGAAGTCCGTGTGGTTCGGCGTGTTCGAAACCGGGGCGGACGGCGCGCCGGCGCTGGTCGCGCGCACCGAGGGTCCGGTCTCCGCGCAAACGGACTGGGATGGCTCCAACATCGATCCGCCCATCGACCTGGCGATGCAGGACGCGGGCAAGCCCATGCTGGCCGCGCCGCAAAGCTGGAAGCGCTTCGACCTGGCACGCTACCAGATCCGCCCGGACGAAACCGCCTTCGGCGTGCGCGCCGGCTGGAGCGAGGGCTATTCCGGCGGCGGCGCCGATTTCGAGGCGCTGTACCTGTTCCGCATCGAGGGCCGCGCGCTGCGCGTGGTGTTCGCCCAGCCGATGGCGTTCTACAAGATGCTGGCCGGCGACTGGAACCCCGACGGCACGCGCGAGCATATCGAATCGGACGCGAGCAACACGCTGTCCCTGCTGCCCGGCAAGACCGATGGCTACTTCGACATCCAGCTGCGCCAGCAGAAGGGTGTCTGGAAGCAGACGTTGAAGTGGTCGGCGGCTGCCGGCAGATACGAATAGTCGCGGCTCGGGACACAGGGCGCGGAACGCGCACGAGCGGCGCCGGACGCCGCCCGCCGTGCTTTCAATGCATCACGCGCGCGCCCTTGCGCGCCCGCTTGACCACATACATGCGCGTATCGGCCAGCCTGACCGCTTCCTCGGCCGTCAGGCCGCGCGGATCCAGCGCCACCACGCCGACGCTGGCGCCGTCGTAGGGCAGCGTGATCTCGCCCAGCTGGAAGTTGCCGAGCGTGGCCACCGCCGTGCGGTCCTCCAGCGCGCGCGCGGCCTCTTCGGCGTCGCCGCGCAGGATCTCGTGACCCATCGGCCCCGTGTCGCCGCGCGCCACGGCCGGCCCCGGGCCGATCAGCACGAATTCGTCGCCGCCCAGCCGGCCGAGCATGTCGGAAGCGCGCAGCGACGCGGCCAGCCGGCGTCCCATTTCCTGCAGGAAGATGTCGCCGTTCTGATGCCCGTGGGCATCGTTGATGGACTTGAATCCGTCCAGGTCGATCACGCCGACCAGGATGCTGCCGCCCTCGCGCAGCGCGCGGCCCTGCAGGCGCTCCAGCTCTTCGTAGATGGCGCGGCGATTGGGCAAGCCTGTGAGCGGATCGCTCAGCGCATACGACAGCAGCCGCACATTGGCCGAGCGTAGCTGCTCGACCAGCAGCTCGCGTTCCATGAAATTGGCGAGCATGGCGGAGAACAGCTTGAGCACGGCCTCGGCCTGCGGCGCGACGGCCTGCTGGCTGGCGCTGGCGCCGCACAGCGTGCCCAGCAGCGTGCCGTCACCAGCGCGCACCGGCGCGCTGACGTAAGTCTGGATGCCGAGCTTGCGCGCGGCCTCGGAGTCCGGCCAGCAGCTCGCGACATCGCTGGTGCTGGTGCGCCCTTCGTCCAGCGCGCGCTTGCACAGCGTGTCGGCCCAGGGCACGTCCATGCCTTCGGGGATCTGCATGCCGCCTTCATTGCGCGCATAGCGCACGTGCTGGACGCCGGCCTGCAGGTCGATCGAGGTGAGGTAGGTGGACTCCAGCCCGGTGATGGCCCCGAGCATGTCCAGCAACGGCCGCGCCAGTTCCTCGACGCTCTTGGCGTTGGGCAGGGTCGTCGACAATTCCGAGAGTATCCGGTCCACGGCGGTTCCTTTGCGAGAAGCTGGGGCGCGACGGCCATCTGCCGCGTGCGCGGGCCGGCCATGCGTGATTATGCACGGATGACGGCGCGCGCCGCGCGGCGATTTCAGGCATCGGAACGCCCCAATTCCGCCATCATCCAGTCGCGCAGCGCCGCCACGCCCGGCGCGTTGGCGCCGGATTCGGGATAGGCCAGGTGATAGGCATGGTCGCCGCCCGCCGTCACGCCCACATCGAACAGCTGGACCAGCCGGCCCTCGGCCAGCTCGCGTGCGACCAGCTCCCGCTCCACCAGGCCAACCGCGCCGCCGTCCATGACCGCCTGCGCCACATGGCTGGATTCCGTGAAGGCGACGCAGCCGCTGTCGTCGAAATCCGGCACGCCGGCGGCGGCCATCCACAACGCCCAGTTGGGCCAGACCACGCCGCCGGGCCGGCAATCCACGTAGCACAGCGTATGCGCGGCCAGGTCGCGCGGCAGGCGCGGCGCCGGGCCGGCTTCGAGCAGGCGCGGACTGCAGACCGGCACCACCACCGTGCTGAACAGCCGGTGCGTCACGACGCCGGGATAGCGGCCCGCGCCATATCGGATGGCCGCGTCCAGGTCATGGGCGTCGAAGTCGCGCAGCGCATCGCTGATATCGAAGCTCAGCTCCCATTGCGGATGCGCGGCGCGAAAACGCGGCAGGCGCGGCAGCAGCCAGTTCGTGGCGAAGCGCGCGCCCACTGACAGGCGCAGCGTCTGCTGGCCGCGCGCCAGCCGCCGCGCCCGGGCGGTGGCGCGGCGCAGGCCGTCCAACGCGTCGGCGGCGGCGCCGGCCAGCGCCTCGCCCGCCGGCGTCAGCCGGATGCTGCGGCTGGTGCGCGCGAACAGCGCCAGGCCGAGCTGCGCCTCGATGTCCTTGATCTGGTAGCTGACGGCGGCGGGCGTCAGGCCCAGTTCGTCGGCGGCGCGGCTGAAGTTCAGGTGGCGGGCGGCGGCCTCGAAGGTGCGCAGGGCCCGACCGGCGGGAAAGACGCGGCTCATGATCTTCAAATTTTGCTTGATGATGCTTCGAAAAATACTCGTTTCCCAGGGCTGCATCAATAAGGGATATTGAACGTCATTCCATCCCGTCCATACATCCCATGACGACAGATCCGCTTTCCCCGAATACCCGCTACGTATCCCAGGTCGACGGCCGGGACGCCGACGCCGCCGCGCTGGCGCCGCTGGCCTTCGCCGGCTATGCCCACTTCACCGCCCTGCAGATCCGCGACGGCCGCGCGCGCGGCCTGGACCTGCATCTGGCTCGGCTGCGGGCCGCTTCGCAGGCGCTGTACGGCCAGGCGCTGCCCGACGAGGAAGTCCTGGCCCGCTTGCGAGCCGCGATCCAGGCCGGGCCGCCGGACCTGTCGCTGACGGCCACGGTGTACTCCCCCGCCGGCGAATTCACCGTTGCCGGCCCCGACGCGCGCCCGCGCCTGCTGGTCCATACGGCGCCGCCCGCCAAGGGCCCTGCCGGTCCGCTGTCGCTGGCGCTGGTCGAGCACGAGCGCATGCTGCCCGGGGTCAAGCATGTGGGCGAAGTCGCCAAGACCTATCTGCTGCGCGAGGCCGCTGGCCAGGGCCACGACGACGCCGCCTTTGTCGATCGGCACGGACGGCTGAGCGAGGCCACGATCTGGAACCTGGCATTCTGGGATGGCGAATCCGTGGTGTGGCCACGGGCGGCGATGCTGGGCGGCACCACGATGGGCATCGTGCGCCGGCAGCTGGAGCGGCTGGGCGCGCCGCAGCGCGAGCAGGAACTGCAGGCCCAAGACTTGCGCGAGCTGAAAGGCGCCGTGGTGATGAACTCGTGGACGGCGGGCGTGCCCGTGCGGCGCATCGGCGCGACCGACGTGCCGGCGGCGCCCGGCTTCCTGGCGCTGCTGCATCGCGCCCACCAGGCCGAACCCTTGCTGCCGGTCTGAGGCCACGGCGGAGCGAAGGGGGATAATGCGGGCAGGTTTCCCCACGATTCATACAGAGAGATCCGCATGCATTACACGCAAGATCCCGCGTCCCCGCCTGCCGACGCCATCGGTTTCGACGACTTCATGAAGGTGGATATCCGCGTCGGCACGATCCAGACCGCCGAGGCCTTTCCCGAAGCGCGCAAGCCCGCCTACAAGCTGGCCATCGATTTCGGGCCGGGCGTGGGCGTGAAGAAAAGCTCGGCGCAGATCACCACGCACTACACGCTGGAAGAACTGCCGGGCCGGCGCGTGATGGCCGTGGTGAATTTCCCGCCGCGCCAGATCGGCCCGGTGCGCTCGGAGGTGCTGGTGCTGGGCTTCGCCGACGCGGCTGGCGACATCGTGCTGGCCGCGCCGGACGCGGACGTGCCGAACGGCGCGCGTCTGACCTGAGCCGCCCGATGCTTGCCGAAGAGAAAGCCGCCGCGTCCCGCTTCTTCGCCATCATGGCCGGCCTGATCGGCGCGGCCGGCGTTGTCGTCACGGTCTGGATGCTGGCCCAGAGCGGCGGCATGTTCCCGGGCCTGACACCCTGGCTGGCGGCGCTGGCCGCCACCGTGGCCAATGCACTGTGCCTGCCCTTCGTGGCGGGGTACTGGCATACGGCGGGCAGGCCGGCGGGCGCGCGCTGGCTGATGATCGCGCAGGGACTGGGCCTGCTGGCGTTCGGGCTGGTCTATCTCGCCAACCTGTCGTCCTGAACGCGCCGGCCTTGCGGCTCCCGATACGCGCCGCGCGGCCCGCAGCGCCAGGAACCGCGCCCAAAACAAAACCCGCGCCGTCTTTGTGGAGACGGACGCGGGTTTCGCGCAAGACCAGCGGGGGAGCATGCCCCCGCTTGCCTAGCCGGCCACGCGGAAGCGCTCGGCGTCGTCCATGAAGGCCTTTTCGCCAAAGCCGGCTTCGTTCGAACCGAACGGCATCTGCGCGCGCAGCTTCCAGCTGGCGGGAATGTTCCACTCGCGCGCCACGTCGGCGTCGACCAGCGGGTTGTAGTGCTGCAGGCTGGCGCCCACGCCGGCGTTGGCCAGCGCGGCCCAAACGGAAAGCTGGGCCATGCCGCCGGCCTGTTCCGACCAGACCGGGAAGTTGTCGGCGTACAGCGCGAACTTCTCTTGCAGGCTGCGGACCACGTCCTGGTCTTCGAAGAACAGGATGGTGCCGGCGCCAGCGGCGAAGCTCTTGAGCTTGGCTTCGGTCTTGTCGAAGCCTTCGGCCGGGGCGACCTTGCGCACGGCTTCGATGGCCAGATCCCAGAGCTTCACGCTTTCGGCGCCGAACAGCACCAGCGCGCGCGAGCTTTGCGAGTTGAACGACGAGGGGCTGTGCTTGACCGCGTCCTTGACCAGGGCGACCAGCTCTTCCTTGGACAGGGACAGGTTGCGGCCCAGCGCGTACTGCGTGCGGCGCTTCTTCAGCGCGTCGATATAAGCGTTGCTCATGAGAATATTGCCTTTCGACTGGTAGATAGAGAGTTCGATGTGGACGAATTCTACCGTCGGGCACATGACATGAACCACCGGAAAGGCATGTTCCGGCCGGAACAAACTGTTCTACCAATGGTATTAATCCCAGCTCGCTTTCATCACCGACAGGACAGCGCGCCGGCCCTGACCGGACCATGCCTGCGGACTTCCAGCGCCGTCCGGCCCCGGCCGCGCCAGGGCGTCGCCGCCGGCACGACGTTCCCGCCTAGATCCACACATCGTTCGGCGCGGTCCGCTCCCCTTCCTCGTCGCCGGTATTGCGCACCCCGCGCGGCTCGATCAGCAGGACACAGGCTTCGCGCTCGGCATGGGGCTTGTGTTCGACGCCGCGCGGCACCACCGCCATTTCCCCCGCCGCCAGCGTCACGGCGCCGTCGCGCAGATCGATGCGCAGCTCGCCGTCGATGACGATGAAGGTCTCGTCGGTATCGGCGTGCGAGTGCCAGACGAACTCGCCCTGGATCTTGACGAGCTTGAACTGGTAGTCGTTCATCTCGGCGATGACCTTGGGCGTCCATTGCTCCTTGATGAGGTCGAACTTGCGGGCGAAATTGATGGCGGCGGACATGCTGCAACTCCTGGAATGTGAAAACTCCAGGCTACCGGTCGGCGGGATAGCGGTCTTGTAAGATCGTGCAGCTTGGGCGGCCGCCTGCCCGGACCGCTACATGTCTCAGGCGCCCGCCCTCAGCATCGCCAGCCAGCGCCCCGGCGGCATGCCGTAGGCTGCCGAGAAATGACGGCTCATGTGGCTCTGGTCGGTGAATCCCGCGGCCAGCGCGGCCTCGGCCAGGCCCTGCCCCGCCAGCATCAGCCGGCGGCATGCATCCAGCCGACGCAGCGTGGCATAGCGATAGGGACTGACGCCGTACAGCGCGCGGAAATCGCGCGACAGGCTCCAGCGGTCGCGCCCGCTGGCCGCTTCCAGGTCCGCCAAGGTCAGCCGGCCGGCCAATCCATCATGGATGCGCTGGCGCGCCCGCTCGGCCGCGCCATAGTCGAACGCACGGCGACCGCCGCGCTGGCCGGCGACGGCGGCCAGCGCTTGCGCCAGATCGTAAAGCGCGTCCGCCTCTTCCAGCGGATCCAGGGGCTGGCTCATCGCCCGCAGCAGCGGCTCGACAGCGGCGCGCAGGCGCGGATCGTCAGACAGGCCGCCCTGCACGAAAGGCAGGGGCCGCCCGCCCAGCATGCGCTGCACCAAGGCGGGTTCGATATAGAGCATGCGATAGCGAAAACCCGCGTCGGTGCCAGCCTGGCCGTCGTGCGCCTCGTCCGGATGCAGCACCAGCGTGCCGCCGGGCAGGCTGTGGCGCAGTCCGCGCCGGTAGTGAAAGCTCTGCACGCCGGACAAGGTGCGGCCGATGGCATAGGTGTCGTGCCGATGCATCTCGTAGCCGCGGCCGCCGAAATAGGCCTCGATCCGTTCCAGCCCGGCGGTCTGCGGGGCGCGCGTCACCCAATCCTTTCGCCTGCCCTTGCCGTCCATGCGCTTGCCCCTGCCAGTCCATAGCCAGCAACAGGCCGGCCCTGGGCTCATCGTAGCAAGTCCACGCCCCCACGCCCCTAGCGGGCGGCGCCGGCCCGCCGTTCCAGTCCCTGCTCGCAATGCCTGAGCGCCTGCCGCAACGCCGTGTCGATCGTGCGCGTGGACAGGCCGAGCCACGCGGCCACGTCGTCGCGGCTGCGGCCCTCCACGCGCAACGCCACCAGCACCGCGCACTGGCGCCGCGACAGGCCGTCCATGGCGCGCGCCAGCGCGGCCAGCGCCGAACGCGATTCGGCCACTTGCTGCGGACCCGGCGCCTCGTCGGCCAACTCCACGCCCACGCTTTGCGGATCATCCAATGATTGCCATGGCGCCTGCTCGCGCAGCTGGTCCACCGCCAGGTGACAGGCCATGCGGAACACATAGGCGTCGTCGTTGATCACGTCTCCGGCCACCGGCCGTTCCAGGCGCAGCCAGGCGTTGTGCAGGCTGTCGCTGGCCAGGTCGGCACAGCCCAGCCGCCGCGCTAGGCGGCCGTGCAGGACGCTGTAGCGGTTCGCCAGGTGCGCGCGCAGGCGCGCGGCGGTGTCCGTGCCGGCGGGCGCATCAAGGCGCGCGCCGGCTTCGGGCGGGGCGAGCTGCGCGCCCAACAGCCCTGCGTAGCCGCCGGCCGCGCGTTCCCGCAGACAGCCCTGCTCCGCCTCGGACCAGCCGGTATTCCAGTCGCGCGAGCCCTGCCAGGCGGGCGGCAAGCCGGGGGCCGCCCGCCGGCCCGCGATAGACAAGGAGTGCATCATGTCCAGGTACTTTCCTGACCGGCGCGCCGCCATGCGCGCGCGCCGCGATGAAGAGAGGAACGGATGGGCGCGGCGCCGAAACCGCCGCGCCCGTCCGCGCTACAGCGCGCCCAGGTTGCCGCGCTCGCGTTCGGTCAGCTGGCGCTGCGCCTGGGCGGGCAATTCGCCCAGCCCCAGGACGCGGACCGCGCTGGCCGGATCGTAGGCGGCTGACGCGCCAGCCGATCCGCCGGCGGGCGCCTGCGTCGCGCCCTCGGCGCCCTCATTGCCGAAGCCCAGGATCTGCACCGAGATGATCGACGGCTGCGACTGGCGCGCGGCATTGCGCGAGCGGTTCGCCTCACTCTCGGCCGAGGCCGCCGCCGCGCCCGAGGCCGCGCTGGCCGAGCTGAGCGCCGAGGTGTTGACCGCCGCCGTCACCGGCACCCCGCTGCTGTTGCCCTGGGCCTGGATGTTGGCCGCGTTGACCA
>NZ_JCBANG010000056.1:0-41673 GCF_059760905.1 Achromobacter sp. 1011811831 | reverse complement strand
CCGGCGGCAAGCTGCAGGCGGACGGCACGATCTCGGGCGAGCAGGATATCCGCCTGTCGTCCAATGCCGACACCGTGGTGAACGGCAAGACGGTCGCCAATGGCCTCTTGAACATCAAGGCCGGCACAGACCTCGTCGTGGGCAAGAACGGCCTGGCGCAAGGCAGCGGCAAGCTGTTCCTCTTCGCCGGCCAGGACCTGCGCATCGCCGGCACGGCCGGCACCGCCGAGACGGCGGCCACGGGCGGCGGCACGCTGCGCGCCGAGGCCGGGCGCGACATCTTCGTGACGGGCACGGTCACGGCCAGCTCGCCGGCCAGCCTGTCGGCGCAGCGGCACATGAACGTGGACGGCACCGTCACCGCGCTGAGCGGCGATCTGACCACGCAAGCCGGCGGAGACCTGAAGGTGGCCGCGAGCGGGCGCTTGCAGTCCTCGGGCAAGCTGGACGCCAAGGCCGGCGGCGATATCGACTCGGACGGCACGCTGGCCGCCGGCGGCGCATTGGCGCTGGCGGCCACGGGCGACGCGCGGCTGGGCGGCACCATTGCCGCGCTGGGCACGAGCGTCCAGGGCACGCCGCCCGCGCCCGGCGGACGCAGCCTGTCCGCGCCGGCCAGCGGCGACCTGTCCATATCGGGCGGACGCGACCTGACCATCAAGCAAGGCGCCCAGGTGCAGGCAGCCGGCGCCTTGAACGCCAGCGCCGGCCGCGACCTGAGCGTCTCCGGCGCGCTGGCCTCGGTGCGCGACCTGACCCTGGCCGCCGCGCGCGACGCGCGCGTGGACGGCTCGGCCGCCAGCGACGCCAAGCTGACGCTGAACGGTCGGAACATCACCGTCGCGGACAAGGGCCTGGTGCAGGCCGCCGACACCTTGACCGCCACCGCCGCCGGTTCGATGCAGATCGCCGGCCGCGCGCTGGCCGGCCGCGACCAGACGCTGAGCGCCGGAGATGGCCTGTCGATCGACGGCACCGCCGCCGCCTTGAAGGGCGACCTGACCCTGACCGCCACGCGCGGCGACCTGATCCTGGGCGCGGCCTCGCGCCAACAGGCGGACGGCACGCTGACCGCCACTGCCGGCGGCGCGTTGCAGGCGCTGGGCTCGGCCTCGGCCGGCAAGGACCTGAGCCTGCGCGCCGGCACCGACGCGCGGCTGGGCGGCGTGATCGGCACGCAGACCGGCAAGCTCTCGGTCAATGCGGCGCACGACCTCTTCATCACCACCGATGGCCGGCTGCAATCCGGCGCGGCGCTGGCCCTGGACGCGGGCGACGCGCTGAACAACGCGGGCGTCGCCTTCGCCAGCGGACGGGCCGACCTCTACGCAGGCACCTCGCTGGCCAACACCGGCTCGGTGCTGGCGGGCGGCGACCTGCAAGCCCGCACGCCGGGCCTGCTGAACAACGCCGGCCGCTTCGTGGCGGGCGTGGACGCCGACGGCAAGCTGAGCCAGCCGGGCAGCCTGACGCTGACGGCCGGCACGCTGCAACACGCCGGCACCAGCCTGGCCGGCAAGGACATGACGCTGTCCGCGACGGGCCAGGATGCGCCCGGCGGCGCTTCGTCCTTCGTGGGGCTGAACCTCGCGGGCGGCGTCTTGTCGGCAGCCAGCAGGCTGACGCTGACCACCGCCAACGATATCGACATCTCCAACGCCACGCTGCATGGCGGCGAGCTGAACCTGTCCGCCGCCAAGCTGCGCAACCTGGGCGGCAAGCTCACATCCTCGGGCGATGCGACGATCCAGCTCGGCGGCATGCTGGACAACACCGGCGGCATGATCGCCGCGGCCGGCAAGGCCCGCATCGATGCCGCGAACCTGGTCAACCGCGACGGCACCGTGGCCGGCGGCAAGCTGACCGTCACCACCAGTGGTGCCATCGACAACCAGCGCGGCCTGCTGCAGGCCGACGACACGCTGACGCTGACGGCTTCAAGCCTGGACAACAGCAATACGCTGACCGCCAGCAACGCGCCCGCCAGGGGCGTGCTTGGCAAGCTGGTCAGCATCGTGGCCGGGCGCGTGAACAACCAGGGCGGCGCGATCAGCGCCGGCCAGGACCTCGGCATCAAGACCGGCGAGCTGGACAACACCGCCGGCGATATCGCCGCGCGAGGCGCGGCGCGCATTGACGCCGACACGCTGGACAACACGCGCGGCCAGATCGCGGCCGGCCAGGGCCTGAGGGTGCTGATCAAGACGTTGCAAGGCCTGGGCTCGCTGGCCTCGGGCGAGGACCTGGCGTTCGAGTACGCGGGTTCCTTGAACCAGGAAGGCAATCTGACGGCCGGGCGCGACCTGAACCTGAGCGTGGGTGGCCACATGAGCAACCGTGCGCGCGTCAGCGCGGGCCGTGACCTGAGCATCCGGGCGGATTCGCTGGAAAACCAGGTCACGGGGGAACTGCTGGCCGGGCGCAACAACACCATCGACGTGTCGCGAGGCCTGAGCAACGACGGCCTGATCGACGGCCAGTACACGCGCATCTCGGCCGCCAGCCTGAGCAATCGCGGCCGCATCTATGGCGACACCGTGGCGATCCGCGCGGGCGAGCTCGTCAATACCGCAGGCGCACAGGGTGGGGCGGTGATCGCCTCGCGCGGCAGCCTGGACCTGGGCATAGGCTCCCTGGTCAACGAGCAGCACGCGCTGATCTACTCGGCGGCGGACCTGCGCATCGGCGGCGCGCTGGATGCGGCGGGCAGGGCAGTGGGGCAGGCGCTGCGCCTGCTGAACACCGGGGCCACGATCGAGGCGGGCGGCGACGCGCGCATCGCCGTGACCCTGCTGGTGAACCTTAACGCCAACTACACCAGCGAGACGGTGACGCAGGCGCCCGTGGGCAAGCTGTTCCTGCGGCCGGACGGATCGAGCGCGCGCTATGACATGACGGACAACTGGTTCTGCGTCAATGACCGGCCGCGTTGCGGCAAGGAAGTCGCGCTGCTGGAGAACGACTCCCAGCATGGCTTCCTGATGCCGTCGGACGCGTATCCGGCCTCACGCTATGGCCCGCCTTTTGATTACGCGCCCTGGTACACGTCCAAGGACGGCGCGCGCGGCAAGGAAGTTCCGATTGCGCCGATCCGCATGCCGCAACTGACGGTGTGCCGGGAGGTCGAGGGTAGCCAGGTCTGCGGCGGGCAGAACGATACCGGCGAGACGCTGCCGTGGTATCGCCCTCTGGTCCACGACTATGCCGTCGACGCAAAGATCTGGAAGGTATTTGGCGTTACGCCGCCCTCGGATCCGGCGCCGCGGTGGGCGCCGCGCGATTGCGGACGTGACCGCCAGTGCATGGCCGCCGAGACCGTTCGCCGCCAGGAATACGAAACCGCCTTCGCCGCCTTCCAGGCGCCGTATGCGGAGCTGGACCGTCGCATCCGCGCGTTCAACGCGGACTACGCCCGGCGCATGTCGTATCGCTTCACAATCTACGAAGTCGACGAGCTCGTTACCGAGACGCGCACACTCACGTCCGACCCTGGCCGAATCCTGTCGGGTGGCGCGATGACGCTGGCCGGCGCGGTCACCAACGACAAGAGCCAGATCGCCGCCGGCGGCGCGCTCGTCGTGCAAGGCCCGGACATCGAGAACATCGGCGCGCAGGGCCGGCGCACCGTGGCGCTCGAAGGCACGTCCACGTACACCAAGCCCAGCGGCAGCAACCAGCGCCGCCGCTCCTGGGAGACTGAAGCCTTCAAGCGCACGGTATCGGACGACCCCATGGAGGTGCCGGTGGGCACCGCCGGCGGCAATACATCCGTGCCGCTCAGCGGCAAGACGCCCGGCGCCACCGGCATCGCCTCGCCCGGCCCCGTCCTGGTCGCCAGCGTCAGCCTGCCCGGCGGCACCGTGGTGCGCACCGTCTCCAACCCGGCCAGCATTCCCGACAGCCAGCTCTTCGCCGTCAACAACCGGCCGGACGCGCCCTATATCGTCGCCACCGACCCGCGCTTCACGGGCCAGCGGCCCTACGTGTCCAGCGACTACCTGTTCGACCTGCTGCGTCCGTCTGGCGGCATGCCGGGGGCTTCGACGGGCAACTCGGTCGGCGCCGGCGGCACGTTGGCCGGCTCGCGCCTGGGCAACTGGGATGCGCTGATCCCGCCGGGTGCGAAGTTCCTCACGCCCTCGGGCCAGCCCAAGCGCCTGGGCGACGGCTTCTATGAACAGAAGGCCGTGTCCGACCAGATCCTGGCCACCACCGGCCAGCGCTTCCTGGAGAAGTACAGCGACAACGACACGCAGTACAAGGCCTTGCTCGCGGCCGGCGCCAAGTTCGCGCAGGACAAGGGCATCAAGCTCGGCGTCGCGCTGACCGAAGCGCAGCAGCGCCAGCTGACCACCGACCTGGTCTGGCTGGTCGAACAGACCGTGACCCTGCCCGACGGCACCACCGAAACCGTGCTGGTGCCGCAGGTCTATCTGCTGGTGCGCGCGGGCGACCTGAAGGGCGACGGCACGCTGCTGGCGGGCCGCAGCGTCCATCTCGCCGTGGACGGCAATGCCGCCAACAGCGGCACCATCGGCGCGCGCGAGGCCACGGTCATCACCGCTGGCAACATCATCAGCCAGGCCGGCGGCACCATCCAGGGAGGCAGCGTCAACCTGGCCGCGCGCGAGGATCTGAGCAATCTGGTCTCGTCGATCAAGGGCGGCAAGGTCGTCTTGAGCGCCGGACGCGATATCGCGCTGACGTCGACCTCGGCGTCGGAGAACTACGGCAGCAGCTGGGGGTCGTACCTGACCGGCGTGGCGCGCGTGGATGCCGGCAGCCTCTCCATGCAGGCCGGCCGCGATCTGGCGCTGACCGCCGCGCAGGTGGCCGCCAAGGATGACGCACGCTTGCAGGCCGGGCGGGACATCGTCCTGGACACGCTCACGGAAAGCCACGGCGACCGCATCGCGCGCGGCTCGCGCAACCGTCATGAAACCCGCAACAGCCGGGAAATCGGCGTCGATATCGCAGCCGGCGGCAACCTGACGCTGGTCGCGGGCCAGGACATCGACGCGCGGGCGGCGAGTGTCACGGCGGACAAGCAACTGGCCGTGGGCGCCGGGCGCGACGTCAACCTCACGGCCGGCGTGGAAACGGCCTACGCCTACGACGAAAGCTATAGCAAGAAGCGGGGCTTCCTGTCGTCCAAGACCACGCACACCATCCAGTCCACGGACCAGACGCGGGCGCAGGCCTCGACCTTCACGGGCAACTCGACGGTCGTGATGGCCGGACGCGACGCCAATGTCACAGGCTCGAACGTGGGCGCACAGAAGGATCTGGTCCTTTCCGCTGGCCGGGACGTGAACATTCTGTCTGGCGAGAACACGTCGCAGGACTATGACTACAAGAGGGTCAAGAAGTCCGGCCTGGGCGCGATGGGCGGCCTGAGTATCGGCACGCGCAGGCAGACCGATTCCGTGGACGGCAAGCAGGTCTTCCATACCGCCAGCACCGTGGGCAGCGTGGAAGGCAATGTGCTGATCAACGCCGGCAACGGGCTGAACGTCGTGGGCAGCAATGTGATCGCGCGCCAGGGCGACGTGACGCTGATCGGCCAGCAGGTCAACATCGTGGCCACGCTCGACACCGCGCGCAGCAAGGAATTCCACGAGATCAAGCAAAGCGGCCTGTCCGTCACGGCCAGCAACCCCGTGGTCAGCGCGGTCCAGACCGGCGAGCGCATGGCCAGCGCGGCGAGCAAGGTCGATAACCCGGTGATGCAGGGCCTGGCGGCCGGCACGGCTGGCTTGGCGGCCTACAACGCCTACGATGCCGTGCAGAAGATGGGCAGCCTGGACAAGGCCACGTCCCTGGACAAGGTCGGCGGGGTCAGCGTCCAGATCAGCCTGGGCAGCAGCAAGAGCACCAGCACCACCGAACGCAACGCATCCAGCGCGGCGGGCTCCACCGTCGCGGCGGGCAAGGACCTGACCATCATCGCCCAGGGCGCGGGCCGGAACTCAGACATCACCGTCACGGGTTCGAATCTGTCGGCCGGCGGCAACGCCGTGCTCAAGGCAGAGGGCGACGTCCTGCTGCAGGCGGCGCGCAACTCCTTCGAACAGAAGACCGATAGCAAGAGCAGCAGCGCCAGCATCGGCGTGGGCTTCAACGTGGGCAGCGCGAACACGGGCGTCACGCTGGAGCTGGGCGTCTCGGCCAGCCGGGGCAAGGCCGACGGCAAGGACGAGAGCTGGACCAACAGCCACGTCACCGCCGGCAACGTGCTCGCGATTCAGTCGGGCGGCGACACCACCTTCAAGGGCGCCTCGGGCAAGGCCGAGCAGATCATCGCGTCGGTGGGCGGCAATCTGCTGCTGGAGAGCCTGCAGGACACCAGCAAGTACGACGCCAAGAACCAGAGCGCGGGGTTTGGTGCGTCGATCTGCCTGACTGGCACTTGCACGAGCAACATAAGCGCCAACGCGGGCCAAGGCCAGATGAAGAGCGACTTTAAGTCGGTGACCGAGCAGACCGGCCTGTGGGCCGGCGACGGCGGTTTCTTGATCGACGTGAAGAACAACACCACGTTGATCGCCAGCGTCATCGCCAGCAGCGACAAGGCGGTGGCCGACGGGTTGAATAAGCTGAGCACCGGCACGCTGGTGACGGAGGACGTCAAGAACAAGGCCAGCTACAGCGCCTATCAGGTCTCGGTGGGCGGCGGCATCGGCCTGGGCGGCGGCGACAAGAGCGGCGGCACGGGCTTGGGCACGACCAAGGACAACCAGGTCGCGGGCGGCGCGAGCAAGGAGGCGGGCACCTCGCTGCCCTCGTCGGGCAACCTGTCGTTCAAACCGCCCACGGTCGCGGCCGCCAGCGGCAGCGGCAGCTCGACCACGAGCAGCGCCATCAGCGGCGGCACGATCGTGATCCGCGACGAGGCGGGCCAGCAGGCGCTGACCGGCAAGACGGCGGCGGAGACGATTGCGTCGTTGAACCGGGATACGTCGGACACGTTGAACGCGCTCAAGCCGATCTTTGACAAGGAGAAGATCGAGGCGGGGTTCGACATCGTTTCGGAGGCTAGCCGGCAGACGGGGCAGTTCTTGGCGAATCGGGCGGAGGAACTGAAGAATGCGAAGGCGCGGTCTGAAGATAGCACTCTGTCTTACTCCGAGCGTATCCGAGCGGCGCAGGAATATGCCGAGTTGGAAAGCAAATGGGGCAATCAGGGCTCGTACCGCCTGTGGGGCACGGTCATCTTCGGAGCAATTCGTGGCAACGTGACGGGAGGAGCAAGCCAGTTCGTCCAAGCTGCCGCGGTCAACTATTTGCAAGCCTTGGGCGCAGCCAAGATCAAGGAAGTGAGTAGCGCGTTGGGAGGGGAGGGCTCGGTTGGGCACATTGCTCTGCACACGTTGCTGGGTTGCGCAGGCGCTGCCGCACAGGGTTCGGCGTGCGGTGCCGGCAGCGCAGGGGCGCTGTCTGGCGTGGTTCTGAGCAAGCTGTTGGAGAGTGTGGATGGCGACAAGGCCAAGAAACTGTCTCCTGAAGACGCAGAAGCGCGCGTCAATCTGATCAGCAGCATCGTCGCAGGCATCGCAGCCTCGATCGATCCCTCGTCTGTTGCGGCTGTAGAGATCGCGGCACGTATAGAGGCTGAAAATAACAGTCTCTACCGCAATCGCGACAAGGTCGCTCGTTTGAAGGCCGAACTCGTTGGGAGTTTGGAGAGGACCTGCGGTGATGACAATAGCTGCCTGCAAGCGGGATGGGCGGAAGCGGATCGAATGGCGGCGGCGTATGACGAAGTGATGACGCTCGCCCATTATCCGGCGCTAAGCAAGGAGGGAACAGACGCGCTTGCTCAAGCCGTACTGGACCTGGCTCCGGGAGTGTCTAATGCCAGTTCGCTGTATGAGCTTGTTACGGGGAAGACCGCGACTGGGGATGAGGCGAATCGGTACTTTTCGGCGCTTGGTCTGGTGCCGGTGGCTGGCGGCATGCTCAAGAAGGGGGGCAAGCTGTCCACGTATTCGCGGAGGGGGAGAAGGCCCTTGATGTGGGGAAGGTGGCGGGGAAGGCAGCTGAGGTTCCGCAAGTTATATTGAATCGCCAGAACGGTGCCGCATTTGAAAAGCAGGTGGTAGAAGCGTTCGGACATATTGGAGGGGTGAAGAACACAACTCCTGTAACAGTTACGCTGCCCAGCGGCATTCAAGTAACTACGATTCCTGATATGTGGGGGAAGTCTGTTGGCGGCATGCTGGAGGTCAAGAATGTTCAGAATCTATCTATGTCCAATCAATTGCGCGCCCAGATTCAGCATGCCACGAATTCTGGTCAACCCTTGAATCTCGTTGTAAGTCCCAGAACATATAACGTCTCTGAGGAACTCACAAAACAGGTGCGCATGACTGGCGGTGATATGTATAAGTACAATCCGGCAACAGGTGAATTAGCGAAATTCTAATGCTATGAGAGCGTATATTCAGATCGCGATAAGAACTAATATCGAAACCATTGGCTGGGGGGTTGGAAGTCGATTGTTCGATTCATTAAGCTCAAGTGGTGGGTTGCTTGCTCCAGAATTTGTTTCTCATAATGCTGACAAAGTAACGGAGATTTTTGATGGCCAAGAAAAAATGGAAAGATTTTGGGCAGAAAAGGCTTCAATACAAGCAAGTGGAACCATTTCGGATTTTTTTCTCGATTTTGCTTGGAAAAAAAGGAGTTTCCTTAAAAGTTCAGGTCGTGTCAGTCATACATTCCGGAATCTTAAAAATCAAATTGTTCCGGGGGATATTTGCCTAAAATCAGAGTATGGCGACAAAATAGACTGGTATGGTTTATTCAAGAATTGGTGTGACATATTTCCGCCTCAGCTCGGAATGTTGCATTTATTTTCTGACCCGGAGCTCGGGCCGCACGAGCGGAGAAATAGCTTTCAAATTGGCTCTTTCAATGCCGCGCTGAAGCCAGATATTCCGAACATTGGTTGGGCCATGTTTTATGGGAATGAGTTTGCTGAGAAGATTGATGCTGAGGGAATCTTCCGTGCAGGATTTCCTATTGAAAAGATGGGCGATGGTTATTTGGTGAGAGTTACGGAGAGTATTCAAGACGTCGCTCGAGATTTTGAGTTGTTCGCAGAGCGACGTATTGATCTTAAGGGGTTTTTTCCGAGTGAGTTCTTTATGGCGTAGATGTAGGGTTATATTGAAAATAAAATAAATACCGTCTTACTCGTCAAGATGTTGTGCGTAATCTGAACGATAGGCTTGAAATTCAGTCGCAGTGCTAATGTGCTGAGATAAATTCACTTGCCTTCAATAAAACAAGTTTTCACTAAAATAAAAAATTTAGAATGCATCGGACCATTTTCTGTGAAGGGTTTTGATCGCGTGTGAGGTGATCATCTTGAGCAACATCGTTGCTACGATTCGTTTGGCAGATGATGTGGGTGATCCAAAATTAAAAGGAGTGCGATCCGGATATTCCCCGCATCACAAGTTTGCAGCGATGGATTATCTAGTTAGTGGTGTGCACAGATATCAAGATGATCGTCTCCACTATCCTGGAGAAGTGCTGGAAACGAAGATCCGTTTTGTAAGTTGGGAGTTTTTCAAAGACATAATAAAGGTTGGGGATGTCTTCGAAATGCTTGAGCTTGATAGGTTGGTCGGGCATGGAAAGGTTGAGATAATTCTTTGATACCTATCGATCGTCGAATAGATCGTTCCAGACAACGGTTCGGATCGTGCGGTATGCAATTGGGCTATCCTCCTGTAAAAATAAGACCAAACGCCATATACAGCGCCTACGTCGCCACCCTAAGCTCACTCTGCTCATGAATCCTTATGAGTCCGGTTTGGCGATCGGAACTGCGTAAGTTGGACACCTCTACGAGGTATCTGCATCGGCGTGCTTAGCGGTTTCTACGGGCGGGCGATTGCAGGAAGGGGTTCATCCCCTGCCGGTTCCTTACGCATCGGTTCGCCAATCCTGCTTTCTGTCCGCCCACCTCATTTGGCGATGAGTAGCGGGTGGATCCAGCGTAAGGAGTTGGAATTGGCTACCCAATTGAACGAGCACCCCCTTTCCGAACGCCGTTGGCGCGTACCGGGTATGGAAGAGTTCGGCACAGTCGCAATGGCGCGTGTGCACGATGTGGAACGTACCCGCCACGCGATAGAAACCATCGTGCGGGTTGTAGGCAACGACGCGAGTGAGTCAACTGCAGGCGGTTCGCAGTCGTTGGACCGATGGACAGTCATCAGCCTGCTCGGCGGCGTTGAAAGCTTGTGCGACTACTTGGGCTATGTGACCGAGGCAATGCTCGAACAGGCAGATCACGCGTCGGTTTCGGAGCGCAAACGCGTCTGGCGGCGTCGGCTGCTGGCGAATGGCCTTCTCGACGAACTGCGAGCCACCTAGAAGGCATTGATCTTGGAAGAGAACGGGCGGCGGCTATAAGGTCGCTGTCTTCCGGCTGATGGTGATCGTCTTTGGGTGACGGCGCTGCCAATTGGACGCGTATTTGCCGGAGTGTCTTCAGCCCGGGAACTCGCTAGTAGGCGGGCGAGCGTATTGCCGGCGTGGCAGGCAAGGTCGGCAATCCGGTGGCAGGGCTTGGCTGACGACACTGCCAGGCTGGCGGCCTATAACGCATACGGCGCTGTGCGGAGGGGGGCCAGATCGACAAGGCCACGTCCCTGGACAAGGTCGGCGGGGTCAGCGTCCAGATCAGCCTGGGCAGCAGCAAGAGCACCAGTACCACCGAACGCAACGCATCCAGCGCGGCGGGCTCCACCGTCGCGGCGGGCAAGGACCTGACCATCATCGCCCAGGGCGCGGGCCGGAACTCGGACATCACCGTCACGGGTTCGAACCTGTCGGCCGGCGGCAACGCCGTACTCAAGGCCGAAGGCGACGTCCTGCTGCAGGCGGCGCGCAACTCCTTCGAACAGAAGACCAACAGCAAGAGCAGCAGCGCCAGTATCGGCGTGGGCTTCAACGTGGGCAGCGCGAACACGGGCGTCACGCTGGAGCTGGGCGTCTCGGCCAGCCGGGGCAAGGCCGACGGCAAGGACGAAAGCTGGACCAACAGCCACGTCACCGCCGGCAACGTGCTCGCGATCCGGTCGGGCGGCGACACCACCTTCAAGGGCGCCTCGGGCAAGGCCGAGCAGATCATCGCGTCGGTGGGCGGCAATCTGCTGCTGGAGAGCCTGCAGGACACCAGCAAGTACGACGCCAAGAACCAGAGCGCGGGTTTTGGTGCGTCGATCTGCCTGACTGGCACGTGCGTGAGCAGCGTAAGCGCCAACGCGGGCCAGGGCCAGATGAAGAGCGACTTCAAGTCGGTGACCGAGCAGACCGGCCTGTGGGCAGGCGATGGCGGTTTCTTGATCGACGTGAAGAACAACACCACGCTGATCGGCAGCGTCATCGCCAGCAGCGACAAGGCGGTAGCCGACGGGTTGAACAAGCTGAGCACCGGCACCTTGGTGACGGAGGACGTCAAGAACAAGGCCGACTACAGTGCCTATCAGGTTTCGGTGGGCGGCGGCATCGGCCTGGGCGGCGGCGACAAGAGCGGCGGCACGGGCTTGGGCACGACCAAGGACAACCAGGTCGCGGGCGGCGCGAGCAAGGAGGCGGGCACCTCGCTGCCCTCGTCGGGCAACCTGTCGTTCAAACCGCCCACGGTCGCGGCGGCGAGCGGCAGCGGCAGCTCGACCACGAGCAGCGCCATCAGCGGCGGCACGATTGTGATTCGGGATGAGGCAGGCCAGCAGGCGCTGACCGGCAAGACGGCGGCGGAGACGATCGCGTCGTTGAACCGGGATACGTCGGACACGTTGAACGCGCTCAAGCCGATCTTTGATAAGGAGAAGATCGAGGCGGGGTTCGAGATTGTTTCGGAGGCTAGCCGGCAGACGGGGCAGTTTTTGGCGAATCGTGCGCAGGAGATTGACGCTCTTAAGGCACAGGCCAAAGATCCAACACTATCTAAGATGGAGCGTGACCACGCTGCCGCAGCAGCGGAAAAACTGGAGAGTGAATGGGGGCAGTCGGGCTCATATCGCCGTATTGTTGGTGCGATAACGGCGGGAGCAGCGGGCAACCTAACAGGTAGTGTAGGCAGCTTCGCGCAAGCAGCAGCAGTGAGTTATTTCCAGGGATTGGGTGCGTCGCAAGTCAAGAAGATCGCGGATCAAATGGGCGAGGGAGTTGACTCAGACGCGACGCGCACCCTTTTGCATGGAATTGTGGGATGTACAGGGGCATTGGCTACTAGCGGCAATTGCTCGGCTGGTGCTTTGGGAGCTGCATCGAGTTCCGTGCTAGCGAAGCTTATTAGCATGGCGGCCGGAGATAATCTATCTGCAGAAGAGCGTGAGGCGCGAGGCAATTTGATAGCTAGTATCGTGGCTGGTATCTCTGAAGCGACTTCGGTGGACGCCACAACGAGCACTATTGCGGCAGTAGCCGAGTTGACAAATAATTCGCTCACTTTATCGGACATTAAGAAATTCGCGGCAGAGGCTTCTGTTTGCAAAGCGTTTGACAACTGTGATCAAGTAAAGGAGAAGTTCCGGAAGCTAAGCACTGAAACTCAAGAAACCATGATCGCCGTATGTGCAGCTGACGCTAGTGTTTGCAGGGAGCGGTACGGTGATTTTGTTGAACAAGTAACGGAATATCGACAAGAACTAGATAAGCTAAGCGGCATGGATCTCCCTGTCGCCCTTAAAAACGATCTGGCTGTATATTTTCTACGGCATGCTGACGCTGTCAGTATGGTCCTTCATACAGAAGTCGCTGCGGATCTAAAGAGCAGATTCGGCATGAGTGCCGAGACAGCCGCGGGGCTTGTGGCTGCAGCAATGGCAATAACCGGGTCGGTTAAGGGAGCGAAAGGCGGCAATGGTGCAGAAAATAATATCAATCGAGAAAAACTTCATTCTCAACTATTGGCTGAAGAGGTGGCAAATGGTCATGCGTTCCAGAAGCATGTTGTCGAACGAAAGGAGTTTGCCGATCTTGGTATTAGTACAAAAAGTCAATTTCAAGGTTTTGTAGAGAAAATCGTATCTAATCCGGCGGTCGAACGTCGTTATGCTGTTGATGGGACGGTCTACTATCTTGATAATTCGACAAAGACCATTATTATTCGAGGGCAAAGAGGTGAGGCTACGGCCTTTAGGCCCGATCAGGGTGGTGTGGGTTGGGAAAATTATATTAAATCGCAGGTGCCAAAAAAATGACTGAAAATAATGAGAGTTTGGAATCGATTCGTATCGAGGTTACGCATAAGGAGTTGCGATATTTTATTGCGTGCGGTTTTGCATTGCTGCAGAATGTTCCGGAAGAATCCCTTCCGACATACTGCGGGCTAAACAAAAATGAAATTTTGGAAGTTTCTTTGCGGTTGAGAGAATTGGCTGATCGATTTGGTATTGATATGTAGGGCGGCCGTAGGCAGAGTCGTGTCTGGTGAGCCGGATGGATGAGACTAAGTGCTAGAGCTGTTCTTCGAGCGGGAAACCCAGTCGTAGTGCCTTGAGTGTGCAGTGATGGATCTATTTGGTGTCGACCCAAGCTAGTGTTTTCTCAAATCAGAAACCATGGTGGATAGCTTTGACTGGGGCATAGATGATTATCTTGAGATTTGAAACGGGTGAAAGCGTGGAATTGCCTCTTGATGATCTTGAGGAGGCAGATTTTCAAGGGATGGATCTGCATAGGGCAATATTTGAGTCGCTATTTCTGGTTGGGGCGAAATTTAAGAATGCTCATTTGAGAAACGCAATCTTTGATCAAGCCGTGTTGAATAAGGCCGATATGTCTGGTGCTGCACTCATGAATGCGAGTCTTGCTTACGCGGAAATGAAAAGGGTAAATTTGTCTAAATCTGTGGCTTCGGGGGCTGATTTTCATAACGCAGATCTTGCAGAGGCAAATATGAAAGAAATGGATTTGTATTATGCAAATTTCTCCGAAGCTAATCTGCGAGGGGCTAATCTTGATGGGACCAGAAGAATTGAAACCGCCAAATTTTCAGGTGCGGTCTATGATGAAAAAACAGTGTGGCCAAAGGGTTTTGACCCAAAATTGTATGGTGCCACTAGGGGTTAAAGGCGAAAGTCCTTATTGTTTTTGACTTGACCCTAACCCCGAATTAGTCCGGATCGGAAGTAGAGATTTCCGGCTCATTGAGGTTGGCAATTTGGCCGTCGGCCAAGTGCTGGCACGCATATTCGGCAGGTGCCTGCCACTTCAGCGCAGAGTGGGGACGAACCTCGTTATAGTACGTCCGCCAGGCGTCGATTTTCTCCTTGGCGTCGGCAAATGACAAGAACCAGTGGCTGTTCAGGCATTCCTGACGGAAGCGGCCATTGAAGGATTCGCACTGCGCATTGTCCGTCGGCTTGCCGGGCCGGCTGAAGTCGATTTCCACGCCGTTTTCGTATGCCCATTTATCCATGGCTTTGGAGATGAACTCGCTGCCGTTATCAGTTTTGATGACGCGCGGTAAGCCACGCAGTGCGCATACACGCCCGAGCGTCGCCACCACGTCGTCACCCCGCAGGTTTTGCCCAATGTCGATGGCCAGGCACTCTCTGGTGTAATTGTCGACCAGGGTCAATGCACGCAAACGGCGACCATCGAACAATTGGTCCATGACGAAGTCCATGCTCCAGATGTCATTGATCGCTTGTGCGACCGCTTTGGGCTGGCGACGTTGCGCCGACTTATTGCGCTTGGGGCGCTTGTGCCGCAAAGACAAGCCTTGTTCGCGATACAAACGGTAGACCCGTTTGTGATTGTCCCGATAGCCTTCGCGGCGCAACATCACGTGTACACGCCGGTATCCGTAGTGAACCCGTGTATGCGCGATCTCGTGGATTCGCATGATCAAAGCGCCACTGTCGCGTCGGCACGATTCGTAGCGATACAACGACCGGGAAATCATGACTGCGGCGCATGCCTTGGTCACGCCGACGCCGTAGCGCTTCATCAGATCATTCACGAGTACGCGGCGCCGCGAAGGCTTCAGAGCTTTTTTGCCAAAACGTCCTGCAACATGGCCTTGTCCAGCGACAGGTCAGCGACCAGGCGCTTGAGGCGATTGCACTCCTCTTCAAGCTGGCGCAGCCGTCGCAACTCCGAGGGGCCAAGCCCGCCGAATTTCTTCTTCCAGTTGTAGAAGGTGGCTTCGCTCACGCCCATCTTGCGGCAGACCTCGGGTACGGCCGTTCCCAGTTCGGCCTGCTTCAGCGCAAAGGCGATTTGCTCTTCGGTGTATTTCGATCTCTTCACGGCATGGCTCCTATTCCATATGGTGAAATCATGCCGGATTTCTCTAATTTAGATCGGTACTAAAAACTGGGTTAGGGTCATCATAAAGTCGCTGAAGAGCTATGGGAAATCTACATTTGCCTCGTTGACGGATGAGCGGGGAAATTATGTTCAGGTGGCGGGCGGGGGAGCGAGTTGTATGCTAGAGCGCTTCGACGCAATTCACCACAGGCGCTATCGCGCTTTTCACGGAAAACCGCAATTGAGTCGTCCAGATGGAACCGTACTTGTTTTCGGCGCGGGGGAGTTTTCGATGAAATCCGACGAATGGTTTATGTCGGCGCAAGTAGCGGCTGTCTTTATTGCATTCCTAAATGGCGCAGATTTTCCCCCAAGCATTGGTTGGCGAGATGCTCCTGGGTTTTAGATATTGGGCGACATCGCACAGGATGCTTGGTACCCCAGTGTCGAGGGCAATACCCTGATCAATGCCGGCAATGCGTTGAACATCAACGGCAGCAACGTGATCGGGCATCAGGGCGATGTGACCCTGATCGGCAGGCAGGTCAATGTTGCCGCCGCGCAGTACACCCTGAGCGAGAATGAGTTCCACGAAGTCAAGCAGCGCGGGCGGGGTGAACATCAACCTGTACTGAGATGATATTGGCCAGACACTTCCGACGATGACGATGACTCTGCGCCTATGCTGTACGGATTCTGGCGGATATCGAAGGTTCGCGAAACGGATTGCTGGATTCCGTCGCGGGATTATTACCAGCGCGGACCCTGTTTGAGCGTTGCACGGAAGATTATTTCTGGCAGTGCGCCAAGCACGACCGGCTGCGCTTCACAGTGCCCGGCGCGCAGGGCAAGTAGACGGGCAGGAAAAACAGGCAGGCAAAAAGACGGGCCAGCGATTGGACAGGCCGGGCAAGGGCCGTGGGTCACCCCAGCAAGCCCGCTTTCGAGAATTCGTAGCCCTTTAAACAATTGGTGACGCCCCGCCGGAAAAACTGCGCCACAATGCGCCACCGTATTCCCGCCCACCAGGTACCACGATGAAGAAGACCCTTGCGCTGCTGATGTGCGCCGCCTTGCCCGCCATTGCCGCCGCGGCCCAGCCCGATGTCGAAGCGTTGCAGCTGAACCCGCAGAACAAGCTGTACTGCAATGAGCAGGCCGATTGGTGCGTCGGGATCAAGCTGGACGGCGGATTCGAGGACAACGGTCCCTTTGCGTCCAGCCGTAGCCTGCGCGCCGATTACCGCATCTGGGACCTGCCGGATATTCCTAACTTTTCCCACTTTACTGTCTGGCCGCACCTGATCCGCCTGAGCGAGGAGCGCGCCCTGGTTGGCGTGATCGGCCCCGCCGAGCCGGACTACAAGCAGGAGATCCAGTTTTCGGGCGGCAGTTTCTCGCGCAAGGACCTGTACCTGTTCATGGTTGATCTGGACCAGAAGGTCTCGGGCCTGGTGCATGTGATGCCTCTTAGCGCCCAGGCGTCGATCCGGTCCTGCTTCAACGAAGCGGACCAGCAGCGACGCGAGGCCAATTGCATGGATCAGTATCGCTACGACGCCCTGCTCAAGGCGGTGGCGGGCGGGCAGTCGTATCCGGACCTGCAGGTCACCACCCAGGCCACGCGCGCACCGGCGGGGGCCAGCCGCTATGCGGATTCGAGTAAGCTGCCGGCGCCGACGGCGGCGCAGTCGCGGCCGCAGGCCGACAAACAGTGCAGCTATACCGTGACCTACAAGTGGAAAGAGGACGGTTCGGTGTATCGGCCCGCCACGCCCATGCCGGACTGCGCCGAGTTCCTGGAAGCCCAGCCGCCGAAGAAGGGCTAGGACGTTCCGACGTTCTTGACGACCCTGCGCGGGCGCGTGCCATCGCGCCAGCCTAGCGCAGCATCGGCAGGCTGCCCGTCAGTCCATTGATCCAGCGCCGCGCGCCGGCCAGCCCGATGCCCAGCATGGGCAGGCCGCGATGCGCGGATTCCCGGTGGCGCGCCCAATAGGCATGGCAGTCGTGGATGCCTTGCGCATAGACGGGAAACAGCGCCAGCCTGCCGCCGGCCGGCGGCTCCATGGGCAGGCGGTCGCACAGCGCGGCCATCTGCGCGTTACTGGCGCTGAGGATGATGATGGGCAGGTGCGAGATGGCGGAAGATTGCAGCCCCTCCACATCCCGCAGCGGCCGCGCGGCCCAGCCTGGCAGGCCCGCGCCCAGGCCGGCGGCGATGCAGGCGGCGGCGTTGGCCGCCTGGCCCAGGGCCAGGCCGGCCGACACCACGATGACGACTTTTTCCGGTGGGACGGGCGTGGACGTGGCGGGCGATTCGATGGGGCCGCCGGCGGCGGTCGGGTCGTGCATGGCGCGGTTCCTGGCAAAGCCGCCATGCTGAGGCGTCCGTCGCGCCAGGTCTTGAACGCGCGTGAAGACGGCGACGTTCAGCGCGGGCAGACGCGGATGCGGTGGCCGTCGGGATCCAGGGCGACGAAGGTCAGTCCGAACACTTCGGCGACGGGCGGCTGTTCGATGGGCACGCCCAGCGCCTGCCAGTGCGCGTGGAGGTTGCGCACGGCTTCGTCGTCGTCGACCGTGAACGCGATTTCGCTGCGGTGGCCCGAGACGGGCGGCGGCGGGCTGACACGGTGCGAGGCCCACAGGCCCAGCATGTAGCCGCCGTCCAGGGCAAAGGCGGCATAGCTCGGAAAGGCATCCAGCGGGTCGCGGTCGAGCAGGCGCTGGTAGAAGGCCACGCTGGCCAGCGGGTCGGCGACGTACAGCAGGAACAGGTTGAGGCGGGCGGGGACGGGAGAGGGCAAGATGGGCTCCGGAAGCAACAAAAGGAGCCGTCATCCTAGAGGGTAATGCTGCCAGATTATGGCAGTAGACATGTGGGCGCCTGTTCGCGCGGAAGAGGCCGTCTGCGGCGCCCGGATAGCGCCGTCGGAGGGGGCGCGTCCGTTGGCAGGCGCCTGGTTCAAGCCGCCTGCGGCGCGCTGGTACAGGCCGCCGCGTCGTCGCGCACCAGGATGTCCTCATAGAACGCGCCGAAGGGCCGTTGCGGATGGGCGATCTGGATTTCCAGGATCCAGATGCCCGTGTCCGGACAGAGACCGAAGTCGCCCAGGCTGCCGGCCTTGTAGATGGCGTGCGGGAAGTCGCTGACGCGGTGGCCCTTGATGTCCAGGTTCAGGCGCCAGCCCAGCGCCTCGGCGCGTTGCGCGGCTTGCGCGTACAGGTCGGCGCCGTTCAGGCGCTGCGCGCGCCAGAGTTCGCTGACCTCGCGCCAGAGCTGGCGCGCGGCCAGGGCGGCGGCCTGCATGTCGCGATCCGAGCCGGTGACGAAGGTATCGCCTGCGTCGCCCTCGTGGCCGTCCCAGACCGGGCCGATGTCGACGAAGTAGATGTCGTCTGCGCCCAGCACGCGCCCGGGTTCGGAGGCCTGCTTGAAGGTTTTGAGCGTGGCGGGACCGAAGCGCACGATGGTGGGATGCCAGATCCGGTCGATGCCCATGGCGAGCAGGTGGGCGCTGGCGGCCTCGCGGGCCTGCTGTTCGGTCATGCCGGGGCGGATGAGCCGGCCGATTTCCTGGACGGCCTGCATGGAACGCTCGCGCGCGTGCAACATGGCCCGCGCGGAATAGGCCTGGCCCACGGCCTCGCGCGGGTCGATCGTCTTGGTCAAAGCCCTGCTCCCTGGCCGTTCGCGGCCGTCTTGTTTCCATGTCCCGGGGCCGGCGCCTGGATCAGGCTGCGGAGGGAACATCGAAATATAGTCATCTATATTGCGGCGGCATCATAGCGTGGATTTACGACGCGCCGGGGCAGGCCGGCGCGTCGCGGGGCAGGGTAGCGGAAGGGATCTACTTGATGCCGGCCAGCTTGATCGTGATGATCGAAACGGTGCCCGGCGGGATGCCCGATGCGGCATGGGCCTGCGTCACGGGGGTGAGGATCTTCGCCGAGCCGCCAAGCCCCAGCTGCTTGACGATGCTCTGGAACAGCGGCGGCAGGTCCTTGACGTGGCTGCTGCGCGTTTCCCGGACCAGTTCTTCGCCCGTGGAGAGCTGTTCTTCGATGTCGAACAGGATTTCGTTTTTGTCCGCTACGCTCGGCGACTTGCCCTTGTCGAGAATCCTGTAGATCACGCCGTCCGGCATCTTGACGGCGCCTTTTTCCTTCGCGGCCGCCGCCAGCAGGGCCTTGCTCTCCTTTTCATTCTTGGACAGCATGGCGGTTTCCAGCTGCTGCTGCGCGCCGTCGAGTTCGGCCGAGAGCTTGGCCTGGGGCAGCTGCAGGCGGTTGTTGATCTTGTCGGTGAATCCCTGCGAGAAGGCCTGCAGGTCGAGCTTCTT
The DNA here is from genome assembly GCF_059760905.1 of Achromobacter sp. 1011811831. Classification (NCBI taxonomy): domain Bacteria; kingdom Pseudomonadati; phylum Pseudomonadota; class Betaproteobacteria; order Burkholderiales; family Alcaligenaceae; genus Achromobacter; species Achromobacter sp. 1011811831. The sequence goes on along the minus strand of NZ_JCBANG010000056.1, from coordinate 22,045 downwards.
GCCGATGGAGGCGAACTTCTGGGTTTCCTGCGGCGCGCTTTCCGCGTACCAGGCGCCGACGGCATAGCTGACGCGCACGTCCTTGGGCGCCGCGTCGTTGATGACGATGCGCCCGGCGCTGTCCGTCTTGTCCGCCTTGGCCTGTTGCGTGGATTGCGCGGCCTGTTGATCCCTGAGTTGCTGATCCTTGAGCTGCTGGTTGGCGGCTTGCAGCTCCGCCGCCTGTTGTTTCAGGCCGGCGATTTCGGTTCGCGCCGTGCCCAGGGCGGCGCTGAGCGCGCTGTCTTGAGAGGCCTTGCCTGCCGTCGCCGTCCTGGCGCTGGCGAGTTCGGCCGCCAGGGCGTCTCTTTGCGCTTGCGCGCCCTCAAGCTGCTGGCCCAGTTCGCGGATGCGGGCCTGGTTCTGCGCCTGCTCGGCGGCCTGGGCGCTGGATTCCGGCGAGCTGTTTCCTTGAGCCTGCCGCTGCGCAAGTTGCTCGGTGAGCAGCGCGTTGCCCTGTTCCATCGCGGCCAGCTTCTGCTCCAGTTCCTTGAGCTGTTCGTTCGCCTGCCGCAATTGGCCGACGAGTTCCGCGTTGGCGCTCGGCGCCTGTGCCGGGCTGCCTGCGCGCGGCGAGCCGGGCTGTGAGGGAACGGGATAGGCCTGGGGGCGGGCCTGTCCGTCGCCGATGATGCGGTCCTGGGCCAGCCGGTCCAGCAGGCTGGTTTCGATGGCAAACGCCGCCTTGCCGGAGAACAGCAGCGTGCCGCAAAGCGTCGCGTAGGCGTACTTTCTCATAGCTTGTTCAGGCTTTGGGCGCGGGTCCTCATATTGGAATAGACCGCGCTGTTGATTCGAACGCAAACCAGGGAGAGCATTTTCTTCACTTCCGTCAGCATGATTTCGGAAGCGTTTGAATCGATGAGCGCTTCGTTGGATTTGTAGATCCGGAAGTTCTCGTCGATGGCATTCATTTGTTCGCGGTATTTTTCATAACTCGCCGGATCCAGTTTTTTCAGCGCGGAAAACTCCTGGTAGCACTTTTCTTCCTGGTTTTGCGCCTCGGGTTCCTCGGAGACGCGGGCGGGGCTGAGGGTGTTGCAGCCCGTCAGGATGAGCGTCGCGAGCAGGGCGGCCACGCCGGATAGATGGAATCTCATTAAACGTCCTCGGGAATTTCTGATTGCTTTGCTGAGTTTCTGCGGGGAGGCGAGCAGCGGATCTTGGTCTTGGGTCAAGCCACGAGCGAAGTTGATGCATGGGTTCGAAAAATCGGCGCGCCAAAATAAATGACCTCCCGGAGGGAGGCGTGCGCGCATTGCTTTTTCTGCCACGGAATTAGACTATGGCCATCGGAATGGCGGCATAAGACAATTCTGAATTTGAGACGGGTACTCGGAGACTGCCCCGCATTTACAAGGGGAAACCCGGGCTGCGTGAAATCGATGCATTGCATCGTTTCAAATTGCCAGCCGCGAGCGCGGCCGCACCGCGCCAGCAATGCGCCATGCGCGACGGGTGATGAGTGACGAGCGGCGAGCGATGCGGGCGAAGAAGCGCGTGCGGCGGCCGTTGGCCGCCGAGGCTCAGGCGCGCGAGGCGCGCGCCGGCGAGGGGTTGAAGCCCAGTTTCTCGGAGATCTCGCGGGCCGCCCGCAGCAGGCTGTCCAGATAGGCGTCGCGGTTGTTCAGGCCGTCCTCGCGCGGCGTCACCAGGCAGAGCGTGGCGATGCAGGCGCCGTCGGCCTGGCGGACGGGCGCGGCGAAGCAGTGGGTGAAGTTCTCGACCACGCTGTTGAAGGCGAAGTAGCCGTCGCTGGCGGCGCGCCGGACCTCGGCGATGAAATCGGCGGCCGCGAGCCGGCCGCCGTCGGGCATGACGAAGTCCTCGGGCGGGATCAGCGCGCTGATCTGCGGGTCCGACAGGTGCGCCAGCAGCAGCCGGCCCGACGCGGTCCAGGGGATCGGAACCAGTTCGCCCACGCTGGACGAGATGCGGAATGGCCGCAGTCCTTCACGCATCATGGCGACCGTGTACTTATTGCCTTCGAGCAGGCACATCTGCGCGGTTTCGCGGGTTTCCTCGGCCAGGCGGACCAGCATGCGGTCGCATTCGCGCATCAGGTCGAACTGTTCGGCGTAGGCGGTGCCCAGGAAATACAGACGGCGGCCCAGGAACACGCGGCCGTCGCCGCCCTGGTATTCGAGCATGCCGTGTTCGAGCAGCAGGTTGACCAGCTCATAGACGGACGAGCGCGGCGCGCCGATGGCCGCGGCGATCTCGTTGGGGCGCAGGGACTGGCGCCGCACGCGCAGGAATTCCAGGATCTCGAACGCGCGGTCCAGCCCCCGGGTGCGTTTCGCCACGGTGTCGCCGGGGGCGTCGGCCATGTTCATCTCCAGTACCTCGTTCCGGTGGGATCCGCCGGCGGCGAATCCGTCCGCAAGTCGCGGACGGCCATCATAGGCGATCGGGCCCTAGCTGAAGCTCGACGACTTGAGGAACTCCGCCAGCCGCTCGGTCCGGGGGCGCGCGAACATCTCCCTGGGGTCGCCTTCTTCGCAGATCACGCCCTGGTTCATGAAGATGACCCGGGACGATACTTCGTAGGCGAAGCGCATTTCGTGCGTGACCAGCAGCATGGTCATGCCGTCGGCCGCCAGCGCCTTGATGACCTGCAGCACCTCGCCCACCAGTTCGGGGTCCAGCGCCGAGGTCACTTCGTCGAACAGCATCAGCCTGGGCGCCATGGCGATGGCGCGGGCGATGGCCACGCGCTGCTGCTGGCCGCCGGAGAGCTGGCCGGGGTAATGGTTGGCGCGGGCCGCCAGGCCCACGCGTTCCAGCCATTGTTCGGCGATGGCGCGGGCCTGGGCCTTGTCCAGCTTCTTGACCTTGATGAGGCCCAGCATGACGTTCTCGGCGGCGCTCATGTGGGGGAACAGGTTGAACTGCTGGAAGGCCATGCCGGTCAGCGCGCGCTGGCGGGCGATGTCCTTCTCGCTCTTGCGCCGGCGCTGGCCGCCTTCGACGTGGTAGCCGATTTCCTCGCCGTCCAGCCGGATGGTGCCGCCCTCGAACTCCTCCAGCATGTTGATGCAGCGGAGCAGGGTCGTCTTGCCCGAGCCGGACGAGCCGATGATGGAGATGACTTCGCCTTCGCGCACGGCGCAGTCCACGCCCTTGAGCACTTCGTTCTGGCCGTAGGCCTTGCGCAGGCCCGCGATGTCCAGGATGGTGTTGGCCACGATGGTGATCTCCTCAGGACGGCAGCGCGGTCTTGCGCTCGACGTATTTGCCAAGGCGCTCGATGCCGAAGTTCACGATGAAGTAAAGGCCTCCAGCCAGGAAATAGAACTGGAGGCTCATGAAGTTGCGCGAGATGATCTCCTGCGTGCGCAGCAGCAGCTCGGCCACGCCGATGACGGACAGCAGGGTGGACGCCTTGACCATCTCGGCCGCCGTGTTGACCCAGGCCGGCAGGCATTGGCGCAGCGCTTGCGGCCACAGCACCGACGAGAAAGTCTGGGTGAAGCTCAGGCCGATGGCCTTGGCGGCTTCGGTCTGGCCCCGGGGAATGGCCTGCAGCGCGCCGCGCACGATCTCGCCGACGTGCGACGAGCAGAACACCGCCAGCGCCAGCACGCCGGCCGCGAAGGGCCCCAGGTCCAGGCCGATGGCGGCCGACACGTAGTAGCTGGCCAGCACCAGGACCAGCACCGGCGTGCCGCGCACGATGTCGATGTAGGTCCGCAGCGCCAGGCGCGCGGCCCGGCCGCCATAGGTCAGGGCCAGGCCGGCCAGCACGCCCAGGACGGAGCCCGCGGCGATGGCCAGCAGCGAGATCGACACCGAGACCGCCAGGCCGTTCAGGATGACCTGGCGGGCGGCCCACAGTTGTTCAAGAAAGGTCTGCGACATGGGATTCACCTGGGCAGCGCCAGGCGGCGCTCGATCAGGCGCAGCGCGGCGGCGATGAGGAAGCAGCAGGCGACATAGAGCGCGGACGTGACGATCCAGGTCTCGATGACGCGGAAGCTCTCGACGTTGATCTTGCGCGCGGCGAAGGTCAGTTCGGGCACGGCGATGACGGCCGCCAGCGAGGTGTCCTTGAACAGCGAGATGATCGTGGACGACAGCGAGGGCAGCACGTTGCGCAGCATCAGCGGCGCGATGATGGTCGCGCGGATCTGCGTGGGCGTCAGGCCGATCGCCAGTCCGGCCTCGGTCAGGCCGCGCGGGATCGACAGCAGCCCGGCGCGGAACACCTCGGCCAGGTAGGCGCCGGAATAGAGCGACAGCACCAGCATGAAGCTCTTGATCTTGTCGATCCGGACTCCCAGCTGGGGCAGCGCGAAATAGGCGAACAACACCAGCACCAGGATGGGCAGGTTGCGCAGCAGGGTGACGTACAGCCGCGCCGGCGCGGACAGCGCCAGGCGCCTGGATGTCAGCGCGAAGGCCAGGGCCAGGCCGATCGCCGCGCCGATCAGGATGGAAACCGCGGCCAGGCCCAGGCTCAGCGCCAGGCCGCTGATCAGGTACTCGAAGTTGCGCCAGACGGCGCCGAAATTCAGCGTGTAGTCCATGCGTCGTTCCCGCAAGCAGGGTGGCGGCGGGGACGGCCCCGCCGCGGGCGAGGATCAGCGGTATTCGACCGGGAAGCCGATCTGCGGCGGCGGCAGGTCCTTGCCGAACCAGGTCTTGAACGACTTGGCGTAGGCGTCGAATTCGACGCCGGTCATGGCTTCGTGCAGGGCCGTGTTGACGAAGTTGAGCCAGTCCTGGTCGCCGCGCTTGACGGCGCAGGCGTAGGTCTGCGGGTTCCAGCCGTAGCCGGCGTCCTTGAAGCGGCCAGGATTCTGCGTCATGTACCAGGCCAGCGAGGACTGGTCGGTCGCCACCGCGTCGGCGCGGCCCGAGGCCAGCGCCTGGTAGATCAGGTCCACGGACTCGTATTGGTCGACATTGGCCTTGGGCAGCGCGGCGCGCACCATCGGTTCGGCGTAGACGTTCTGCAGTACCGAGATCGTCACGGACGAGCCGGCATTCTTCAACGCAGCGTAGTCGGCGTACTTGCCGTCGGCCTTGAGCATCAGGCCCACGCCTTCGCGGTAGTAGGGAATGGTGAAGGCGACCTGCTGGGCGCGTTCGCCCGTCACGGTCATGAACTGGCAGGTGATGTCGACCTTGTTGGTGGTGATGTTGGGGATGCGCGCGTCGGACGACTGGTTGACGTAGGTGATCTTGTCGGGATTGCCGAACAGCGCCTTGGCGATGATGCGGCCCATGTCCACGTCGAAGCCCTGCAGCTTGTCGTCCGCGCTCTTGAAATGCCAGGGCGCGTTGGTGCTGCCGGTGCCCAGGACGAGATGGCCGCGGGCCAGCACGTCTTCGAGCTTGCCGGCCTGGACGGGCGCGGCGGACAGGAGGGCGGCGGCGGCCAGCGACAGCAGGCCGGCGCGTACGGAAGTGGTCATGGCATTCCCCTTTGGATGGAAGCGGTGGTGGCGATCGTTATGTCCGGTATATCGGACATATGTCTTTTTTATTGGATCAATGCATTAGGCGTCACGGGTCATGCCTTGTCAATCAAGGGTTTCCACGGCCTGGCGCCAGCGCGCAAGGCAGGTGCGCGAGGCGGGAACGACAGGCAGCCGGCGGGCGGCGCGCGCTTGGTATGCTGCAAAGCTGATTCGTCCCTCGAGCGCCACGACCGCATGACCGACACGCCTCGCCACGACACGCCCGCCGTTCCTCATTCCTCCCTGGCCTCGGACGCGCGGCGCGCGCAGCTGCGGCGCATGAAGATCGCCGCGCTGCTCCTGCTGGCCGCCATGCTGGGCGGTTTCGTGGCCAGCCACGCGATGGGCGGGCAGGGCGTCTGGGCCTGGGTGCGGGCGTTCTGCGAGGCGGCCACCGTGGGCGCGCTGGCGGACTGGTTCGCGGTGGTGGCGCTGTTCCGCCGGCCGCTGGGGCTGCCGATTCCGCACACGGCCATCATCCCCGGCAACAAGGACCGCATCGGCGACAACCTGGCCGTGTTCGTGCGCGACCATTTCCTGGACCCGGACACGCTGCTGGAAAAACTGCGCGTGTTCGATCCGGCGGCGCGCCTGGCCCGCTGGCTGGAGCGGCCCAGGCAGGCGCGCGTCCTGAGCGAGGGCGCGCGCCGCGTGGCGCTGCAGACGCTGGATCTGCTGGACGACCGCGCGGTGCGCGGCGTGATCCAGGAGTTCGTGGTGTCCAATCTGCGGCGCTGGGACGCGTCCGCCACGGCCGGCGAGGTGCTGGGCCTGCTGACCCGCGATGGACGCCATCAAGAGCTGCTGGACGCCGCGCTGGAGCGGCTGGGCGGCTACCTGGGCACGGAAGAGGTGCGCGAGCGCGCCTCGAATCTACTGGTGAAGTTCGCGCGCAAGGAATGGCCGCGCATCATCGCGGCCGTGGACGTGATCGCCTCGGTGGACGGCATCGCCGACAACCTGGCCGACCGGCTGGCGCGCGCACTGGTGCAGGAGCTGCGCGAAGTGCTGTCGCAGCCGGATCATCCGGTGCGCCAGGACTACGAGGGCTGGCTGCAGGACTATATCGGACGGCTGCGCAGCGATCCGGCGCTGGCGGCGCAGGCCGAGGCGCTCAAGCAGCGCGCCATCGATCATCCGAAGGTGCAGGAATACGTGCGCGGACTATGGGACGACATCCACGCGGCGCTGCGGCGCGACCTGTCCACGCCGGACTCGGCGCTGGCCGCGCATCTGGAAAGCGCCTTGCTGGCGATGGGCCGCAAGCTCGCGGAGGATGCGGCGTTGCGCGAGGCGCTGAACCGCCACGTGCTGGGCGCGGCGCGCCGGCTCACCGGCAGGCTGCGCGCCGGCGTCACCGGGCATATCGCGCGTACCGTCAAGAATTGGGACGAGCGCCATCTGGTCGACGAGCTGGAACTGAGCGTGGGCCGCGACCTGCAGTACATCCGCTTCAACGGCACGCTGGTGGGCGGGCTGATCGGGGTGGGCCTGCACGCGCTGGTGCTGCTGGCGGGCGGCTGAGCGCCGGCCGCGTTGCCGCCAGGCAGGAACGCCGCGCCTACGCCACGCCATTGCGGCCATGCCGCCGGTAGCCCTCGCGTAATGCCAGCCGGTCGTAGTAGGCCGCCACCGCCGGCAGCGCTGGTTTCGCGAAAGGCGTCTCGAACCACCGGTTGACCGACAGGCCGACGGGAATGTCCGCCAGCGAGTAGCCGGCGCCCGCCACATGGCCGCCGGTGGCTTGCAGGCGCTGTTCCAGGATGCCCATGAACTGCGTCCAGGCCTGTTGCGAGGCCTGGATCGCGGCGGGATCCTGATGGGCGGGCGACTGGCGCGCCAGGGCCATGAAGGCGTAGCTCCATGAGCGGTTCAGGTCCGTGGCCTGCCAGTCCATCCATTGATCCACCCTGGCGCGCAGGCGCGCGTCGGCCGGGTAGAGCGCGCCGTCGCCGTACTGGTTGGCCAGGTAGCGGATGATGCTGTTCGATTCCCATAGCGTGAAGTCGCCGTCCTGGATGACGGGCACCATGGCGTTCGGGTTGAGCGCCAGGAAGGCCGGGGCATCGGTGGGCTGGAAGCCCGAGCCCCAGTCTTCGCGCTCGAAGGGCAGGCCGAGCTCGACGCAGGTCCACAGGACCTTGCGCACGTTGATGGATGAGGCTTTTCCCAGGATCTTCAGCATGAGGCGGACGGGGGGATGGACGATCGACCGGGCCAGTGTATGGCACGGCGCGTCCAGGCGGCAGATACAGTTTGCGTTTTCCCGGGCCGCAACAGTGCCGGCGCCGCCGGCAAACCGCCGCCGGCGAGGCCCGCTGGGCGAGGCATGGCCAGCCCGCGACCGTGCTCCGGATCAGCCGGCCACGGCTTCGGGCTGGGTGCGCAGCCTGGGGACTGGCGAGGCGCAGATCACGGCGAACTGCAGCGCGAAGCCCAGCGCCGAGACCCACAGGCAGGCGGCGATGTCCACATGCTCGGCCAGGGCCGCGCCGATCAGCGCGCCGAGGGGCCGGGCGCCGAAGGTGGCGGTCAGGATCACGGCCGACACGCGGCCCAGCATGGCGTTGGGCGTGACCGCCTGGCGCAGCGTGGTGGTGGCGATGGTCCAGAGGATGGGACCGGCGCCGAACAGGAAGAAGGCGAGCGCGGCCAGCGCGGGCGAGGGGCGCGCCAGGGTCAGCAGCATCAGGCCGCTGGCTAGCAGCGCGCACAGGGGGCCGGCGGCGATCAGCGCGCCGAAGCTCAGCCGGCGCGCCAGGCGCGGCGCCAGCAGCGCGCCGGCCAGCATGCCCAGGCCATAGATGCCCAGCGTCAGGCCCACGCCGGCGGCGTCCAGTCCCAGGTCGCGGATGGCATAGACCACGTAGACGGCTTGCAATATGAACCAGGCCAGGTTGAAGAACACGGCGGTGACCAGCACGGGCCGCAGCAGTGGATGGCGCAGCACGAAGGCGGCGCCTTCGACCAGTTCGCGTCCGATGTGGCGGTGTGCCGCCGTCGCGGCGGGCGCGTCGGCCGGCAGGCCCGCCAGCAGCAGGGCGGCCAGCAGCGACAGCGCGGTCGCCAGCGCATAGGCGGCGGACGCGCCCAGCGCGCTGACCAGCGCGCCGCCGGCGGCCGGACCGGCCGAGAAGGCGGCGCTGCGCGCCAGTTCCAGCCAGCGGTTGGCGCCGGCCAATTCGGCCGGGGGCACCAGCCGGGGCACCAGCGCGGGGGCGGCCACGTTGTAGGCGACGGTGCCGACAGCGCCCAGGAAACCCAGCGCGGCCAGCAGCGGCAGGGTCAGCTGGCCGGACCAGAGCAGCGCCAGCAGGCACAGCAGGCTGACGGCGCGCGCGCACTCGGCGGCGCTCATCAGCAGCCGGCGCTGCATGCGGTCGGCCAGCACGCCGGCGGGCAGCGACAGCAGCAGGAAGGGCAGGGTCTGGGCAGTCTGCAGATAGCCGGTCTGGGCGGCATCGGCGCCCAGCGCCAGCACGGCGGCCAGCGGCGCGGCGGCCAGGGCGATCTGTTCGGAGAATTGGGCGGCCAGGTTGGACGAGGCCAGTCGGCGGAACGCCGGAGACAGGGAGGGCATGGAGGCGATGGCAGCCGGTGCGTTGGACGGAAACCGTCCTGGCGCGGCGGTGAGCGGCCAGGACGGCGCAGACGCCATCATGGACGCCGCCGTCCGCCACGGCACTCCGCTACTTGCGCCGCCCTGCCGGGCGGCCGCCTCAGGGAATGGGCGGGTAGTCGCCGAAGCCGTCGGGCCAGGGCGTCAGCACTTCATAGCCGGTGTCGGTCACCACCACCATGTGCTCCCACTGCGCGGACAGCGAGCGGTCCTTGGTGACCACGGTCCAGCCGTCGGGCATCTGGCGCGTGGCCGGCTTGCCGGCGTTGATCATGGGTTCGATGGTGAACATCATGCCGGGCTGCAGCACCAGGCCCTCGCCGGGACGGCCGTAGTGCAGTACCTGCGGCTCGTCGTGGTAGATCTGGCCGATGCCGTGGCCACAGTACTCGCGCACGATGCTGAAGTGCTCGCGGTGCGCCACCGTCTGGATGGCGTGGCCGATGTCGCCCAGCGTGGCGCCCGGCCTGACGGCCATGATGCCGGCGCGCATGGCTTCGTAGGTGGTACGCACCAGCCGGCGGGCCAGCGGGCTGGGTTCGCCGACGTAGTACATGCGGCTGGTGTCGCCGTACCAGCCGTCCTTGATGACGGCCACGTCGATGTTCAGGATGTCGCCGTTCTTGAGCACCTTGGACGACGGGATGCCGTGGCAGATGACGTGGTTGGGCGAGGCGCAGATGGTCTTGGGAAAGCCGTGGTAGCCGATGTTGGCGGGGATGGCCTGCTGCACCTTGACGATGTGGTCGTGGCAGATGCGGTCCAGTTCGTCGGTGGTGACGCCGGGCCGCACGTGCTCGGCCACCACCTGCAGCACTTCGGCCGCAAGCGCGCCGGCCTTGCGGGCCATTTCGATGTCGGCGGCGGATTTGATCGAGACCTTCCTGGCCATCACGCGGCCTCCCGCTGCGCGTCTTGCGGTTGGCCCTGGGACAGGGCGGCGATGGAGAAGCCCTCGGCCTGCTCGATGCGGATCAGCAGCTGGCAGATGTCCGCGTGGCGCAGCTGGGGATACAGCTCGGACAGCATGCCGATGCGCATCCAGTGCTCGGCCTGGGAATTGATGGAGCGGCTGAGCGCGGCGCTGGCCACGCGCAGGTTCTCATGCATCTGCTCGGAGATCTTGACGATGCCCATGTAAGTGATCCGTATATGGTTTGTATATGGATCGTATCTTACTGCGGGCGCCGGGTCCGGCGCAAATCGGACCGGGCTTCAGGCCGTCTTGGCCCGGCCGCGCTTGGCGGCGGCAGGCTTGGCCGTCTTGCCCGCGCCCTTGGCGCCAGCCTTGGCCGAACCGCGGGCGGCTTCCCTGGCGGCCGCCACCGCGCCGTCGAACTGCTCCATCCAGGCCAGCGCGTCCAGGTAGGACAGGAACTGGTGCAGGTAACCGGGCGAGAGCTGGCGCATCAGCGCCAGCGAGCGATGGACCAGGTTGTTGGAATTGAGCGGGCCGGCATTGTCGGGCACCTGCTGTTCCGATTGGCGCAGCTGGCGGTTGGCGCTGACCTTGGCCCAGATGTCGCGGTACACGTCCAGCAGCGGCAGCTCGGGATAGGCGCCGCGCCAGGGCACGGCGTGGCCGGTGTCGAGCGCGCGGGCCAGGCTGGCCAGGGTGTCGGCGGGCAGGGGCGTGTCGACGGGCGCAAGGGCGGCCGAATCCCGCGCGTCATGGCCAGGCGCTTCCGATGATGGCCCGGGCGCGGGGCTGCCAGGCGCCGTCCCGTCCCGCTCCAGGTCCGCCGCGTAGGCGTCGAGCAGGGCGGCCAGGCGCTGGTCCAGCAGCGCGCGAGCGGAGCCGGCATGCGGCGCGGAGCGCCGCTCCAGCGCGTCCATGAAGCGGAAGCGCACGGGATCCAGGCGGTCGTCGCCGCGCTCGCGCCAGGCGTCCAGGCGCAGGCCGGCGGCGCTGCGCGGCCGGGCGAGGCGGCTGGCGGACTCGTCCACGGAGGCGATCAGGGCCTGGCGGTCCTGATCGCTTTCCTGGGCGGTCGGGACCGGATCCCGTTCGTGCCCGGGGTCGGCCTGCGCGTGGTCAGTCATTCGGTTTCTTGGCCGGGTCGCCGGCCAGGCGCGGCACCGGCGCGATTTCCACGCGGCGGTTCTTGGCCTGGCCCTCGGCGTCGGCGTTCGAGGCCACCGGCTGCTCCGAGCCGAAGGCCGCGGCGAACAGCGACGAGGACGGCACGCCGGCTTCGATCAGGGTGCGGGTGACGGTCAGCGCGCGCTGGGCCGACAGGTCCCAGTTGTCGGCGAAGCGTCGGTTGCCCTCGCGCACCTGCTGGTCGTCGGTGAAGCCGCTGACCATCAGGATCTCCTGGCGCGTGCCGAGGTAGGCGGTGAGCGGTTCGGCCAGGCTCTTGAGCAGCTCGCGGCCGTCGGGCTGGAGCTGGTCGGAGTTCAGCGCGAACAGCACGCTGCCGCTGATGCCGATGCGGCCATTGACCAGCGTGACGCGGCCCGCGGCCAGCGGGCCGGCCAGCACCTGTTCCAGGCTTTCGCGGCGATGAGTTTCCTCCTGGCGCTGCTTGACCTCGTCTTCCAGCTGGGTCGACAGTTCGAGCTGCATGCCGATCACGCTGACCAGGATCAGCACGAACGAGCCCAGCAGCACCGACATCAGGTCGCCAAAGACCGCCCAGGTGGGCGCGGTGGAGTCCACGCCGGCGTCGAAGTCCTCGCTCATGCGGCCTCGGTCCCCGCGTCGGCGCGCTGGCTGGCCAGGTGCTGCAGGTCTTCAATGATCTGCTTCTGCGACATCAGGCTCAGGTCCACCACTTCACGCGCTTGCGACACATAGTAGGAGAGCTGTTCGTCGCCACGGGCGATGGACTTGTCCAGCGCCGCCTCGATGCGTTCGAGCTGCGTGCCCAGCTTGTCGTTGGACGCGCTGAACAGCTGCACGGCGGCGCCGAAGGCCTCGCCCAGGCTGGCCACTTCGACGGCGCTGCCGGTGACCTGGGCCGAGACCTCGGCCAGCTTGCCGGTTTCGGATTCGACGCGTTCCGAGAACTGCGCGCCCACCCGGTCCATCAGTTCCGAGGTGGTGCCGACCAGCGCGTCCACGGCGGCGCGCTGCTCGGTGGAGGCGAGGTTGACGGCGTCCAGCAGGGTCGCCAGCGTGTCGAGCAGGCGGCCGCGCTCTTCCAGCATGGCATTGTCGTGGGCCAGGCTGTCGGACAGCTTCTGGCGCAGTTCGCCGATGACCTCGGCGGCGGCGCGAGGCGCTTCGGACGCGGCCTGCGCCAGGCGCTCGATCTCGGCGATGGTGGCGCTGGCGTGGGTGTGGGTGTGCTCGGAGATGTCGCGCGCGGCCTGGGCCAGCGCGTCGCAGATTTCCTGCTGGCGGCTGGCGGTGGCGGCGCCGGTCTGCTGCCATTCCTCGCGCAGCGCGGCGGCCATGCCGGCCAGCGAGCCGGTCCAGGCGTCCAGGCGGGCCTCGTCGCGGGCCACCAGGTCGCTTTGCAGGGCGACGGCGGCCTTGGGCGCCTCGGCGGCGGCATCGACCAGGCGGTTGATCTCGGCCAGCGTGTCGCTGGCATGGGCGCGCGATTGATCCGAGATCTGACGGGCGGTGTCGGCCAGCGCCTCGCAGATCTGCTGCTGGCGGCTGGCGGCGTCGGCGCCAGCCTGCTGCCATTCCTGGCGCAGCGTGGCGGCCATCTCGGCCAGCGTGCCGGTCCAGGCGTCCAGGCGGGCCTGGTCGCGGGCCACCAGCTCGGCCTGCAGGGCGACGGCGGCCTTGGGCGCTTCGGCGGCGGCATCGACCAGGCGGTTGATTTCCGCCAGCGTGCCGCTGGCCTGGGCGCGGCCTTGCTCGGAGATGTCCTGCGCGGCCAGCAGCAGGGCATCGCAGATTTCGCGCTGGCGGCTGGCGGCGTCGGCGCCGGCCTGCTGCCATTCCTGGCGCAGCGCGGCGGCCATCTCGGCCAGCGAGCCGCTCCAGGCGTCCAGGCGCTCGCGGTCGCGCGCGGCCAGCTCGCCCTGCAGGGCGAGGGCGGCCTTGGGCGCGTCGGCGGCGGCGTCGACCAGGCGGTTGATTTCCGCCAGCGTGCCGCTGGCCTGGGCCTGCGTCTGTTCGGAGATGTGCTGCGCGGCCAGGGCCAGTGCGTCACAGATTTCGCGCTGGCGGCTGGTGGCGTCGGCGCCGGCCTGCTGCCATTCCTGGCGCAGCGCGGCGGTCATCTCGGCCAGCGAGCCGCTCCAGGCGTCCAGGCGTTCGCGGTCGCGCGCGGCCAGTTCGTCCTGCAGCGCGAGGGCGGCCTTGGGCGCGTCGGCGGCGGCGTCGACCAGGCGGTTGATCTCGGCCAGCGTGCCGCTGGCCTGGGTGCGCGCCTGTTCGGAGATGTTCTGCGCGGCGAGCGCCAGCGCGTCGCAGATCTCGCGCTGGCGGCTGGCCGCCTCGGCGCCGGCCTGCTGCCATTCCTGGCGCAGCGCGGCGGTCATGTTCTCCAGCGAGGCCGTCCAGGCCTGCAGGCGATCCTGGTCGCGCGCGGCCAGCTCGGCCTGCAGCGCGGCGGCGGCCTTGGGCGCGTCGGCAGCGGCCTGCACCAGGCGGCTGATCTCGGCGATGGTCTCGCCGGCCTGCAGCTGGGTGTGGTCGGAGATGCGCTGGGCGGTCAGCGCCAGCGCGTCGCAGATCTCCTGCTGGCGGCCGGCGGTCTGCGCCGCTGCCTGTTCCCATTCCTGGCGCAGGGAGGCCGAGACCGAACCCAGCGACGCGTTCCAGGCTGCAAGGCGCTGCTCGTCGCGCGCCATCAGCGCGGACTGCAGGTCGGCGTGGGACTGGCTCACGGCTTGCACCAGCGCGGCCGATTGGCGTTCGAGCGCGGCGGCGGCCGAGGCCAGCGCCTGCTGGTTGTCGCCGGCCAGCTTCTCGCCGGCGCGTTCCTGGCGCGACAGCGCGCCGTCCCAGACATCGGACAGCTTGCCGGCCGAGGCTTCCATGCGCGTGGACATGCCGTCCATCAGCGCGGCGGAGCGCTGCGCGAAGGTGGCGGCGAACTGATCCAGCGAGACGCGCAGATCGTTCGCCAGCGTTTCGTTGGCGCGCTGCTGGCCGTCCAGCGCGCGCGCCCAGATGCCGGCCACGTCGGCGGTGGATTCGCGGAATCCGGCGGACAGGCCGTCGAGCTGGCGCTGCACCGCGTCGGACACGGTGTCGCGCAGCGCGGCGGTCTCGCGCGCCAGGCCGGTCATGGTGGCTTCCACGACAGGCTGCAGCGCCGCGCCTGCGGCGCGGGCGCTGTCGGCCACGCTGGCCTTGAGCGTCTGTTCGACCGAGGCGGCCAGGCGGCTGTAGGCGGCCTCGGCCTTGCCCTGGAAGGCGTCCTGGCTGGCGAGCTGGCGGTCATTCATGGCCTGGCCCTGGCGCTCGACGGCGTCGATCATGGCCTGCAGGCGCTCGGCCAGGGCCGGCATGGCGTCGGCCTGGCGTTGCAGCAGCTTGAGCGTTTCCTCGCGCTGGTAGCTTTGCGAATAAGGGCGCAGCGTGGTGGCGACGCGGGCGTCGAATTGCTGCGAGGCCAGGATGCGGTCGCGCCGACAGAGCGCGGACAGCAGGCCCAGCATGGCCGAGGTGGCGACGCCGGCGATCGAGGTGCCGAAGGCGAAGCCCAGGCCCTTGACCGGCGCGGCCAGCGAGGCGCGGATGGCGTGCAGGTCGGTGGCGCTTTCCAGCGCCAGGCCGGTGCCGCGCAGCGTGACCACCATGCCCAGGAAGGTGCCGAGCATGCCCAGCAGCACCAGCAGGCCGACCAGGTAGGGCGTGAGCGAGGGGCCGGGCAGGGCGGCGCGCTCGCCTTCGATGCGCAGCCGGGCGGCGTGGCGCAGGCTGGGCGGCAGGGAGTCGAGCCAGCCGGCCAGCGAGGCGGGCGGGGCGTCCAGCCCGGCCACCGCCTGGCGCAGCCCGCCGGTGGCGCGGCCGTAGCGGTACAGCTCGAAGGCGCCCGCCATGTAGAACAGGGCGATCAGCAGCGTGACACCGAGCGCCAACGGGTTCGAGCCGACATAGCCCGCGCCGATCCAGCCTGCCGCGGCCAGGCCCACAAGAAAAACGACCAGATTGATGAGGTATCGGGACATAGTGTCCTAATTAGCGGGTGCGAAGCGCCGCGAGCAGCCCTTCCACCGGTTGAAAACGAATATCCAGTTCGGCCAGCAGCACGCTGCGCATGTCCTTGCGAAACGTGTCCAGCCAGGCGCCGGGCTTGGCCGGCGGCGGCATGTCCGCCGCCTCGGCTTCTTCCTGCGCCGATTGCTCGGCCTTGCGCAGCCGCTCGAAATGCGCGCCGAGCAGCGTCGGAATGCTCGTCATGAGGGCGCGTTCGCGCACGCTGAGCGATCTTTCCATGATGGCGTCCACCATCGCCAGCCGGGTCATTTCCGGATTGCGTCCGGCCAGCATGCCGCGCAGGCGGCTGCGCATGCCGCCGATGCCGTTCTCCATCGTGTGCTGCAGCGACACATAGCGCTGGCGGAAGCTGGAGTAGTCGGCGTCGGTCGGCGCCTTGGGCACGGCCTGCGTCCGCGAGGGCGGCTGCCGGCCGCGGGGCCGGGCGGCGGTGAATTCGGTGTCGCTGGCGATGGCATCGGCCAGCGTGGTCCGCAGCTTCAGGCTTTCCCGGTCCTGCTCGCTGTCGAACGCCGGGCCGCCCGGCGCCATGGCCGGCGGCTTGCCGTCCAGCACGGCGGCGAGCGCGATGGCGTCCGTCCAGCCCAGCCAGAGGCTGAGCCGGTCGGAAAGGGATTGTCCGGATTCGGGAACGTCGACGTCCGTCAGGCGAGCAAGCAAGCGAACGAGCGTCGGGCCGCTGAAACCTGTGCGCCGAGGGGCTTGCACCATACCACCAGAGCCAAAAAGGGGGGAGTTTACACGCTGGCGAGGCGGAAGGCGGGCCCCCGGGGGGCGGCGGGCGGATGCAGGGAGGAAGGCGGGTGGATTCCCCTGGGGGACGGAGCGCCGCCGGTTTGGGCGGCGGCGTCCGTTCAGCGGCTTTCGGACGCCGGCTCGGGCTGGCGCACGGCGCGGATCCTGCCGCTGGTGCTGCCGCCGCAATAGAACACGCCGTCGCCGGCCTCCAGCCCGGAGACGTAGACGCCCGGCGGCATGAGCAGGCTCTCCTGCACCTCCCCGGTCTCGGGCGAGACGCGGCGCAGCTCGCTTTCGTCGTTTTCCCAGGTGCCGTGCCACAGGCCGCCGTTGGTCCAGGTGACGCCGGTGACGTAGCGGTCCGAGGCGATGGTGCGCAGGATCTTGCCCGTGGCCGGGTCGATCTTGTGGATCTTGCGCTCGCGGTAGTGCGCCACCCACAGCGCGCCCTCGGCCCAGGCCATGCCCGAGCAGCCCTCGGCGGGCGCGGGCAGCGTGGCCAGGATCTCGCCGCTGCGCGGGTCGACCTTCTGGATGCTCGGACCGGCGAGCTGGTACAGGTGCCGGCCGTCGTAGGCGGTGCCGGCGTGCGCCGTCATCTTGATGATGCTGACGACCTTGCCGCTGGCCGGGTCCATCGATTGCAGCGAATCGCCGGTGGCGAACCAGACCCGGCGGCCGTCGTGGCTGACGCCGTGGACATCGGTGACGCCGGGGAAGGGGCCGTATTCACGGACGATCTGGGCGGGAGCGGATTTCATGGCGGGAAGTCTCCGGATGGGAATGGAGCCATGCTAGTCCGCTGGCGGCAGCGGCGGGAGTAACAAAACCGTCGCGCATCCGGGCGGCGGCGGCGCGGCCCAGCGGCGCGCGCGTCCCTGTCCCAGCGGTTGGGCCTGACCGGCGGCCGCCAGGGTTTCCAAGGCGCGCTGCACCGAACGCTGGCTGGCGCCCAGCGCCAGGGCCAGCGCGGCGCTGGACCAGGGCTGGCCGTCAGCCAGCAGGGCCTGCAGTTCCGGGTGGGCGCCTTCATCGGGCGGGGCCAGCGTCACGGCTTCGCAGCCGGGCGGCAGGGTCAGCGCATAGCCCCGGCGGCTGGCACGGACCTCGGCCATGCCCTTCAGGGCGGCGCGCAGCCGGCCGGCCTCCACCCGCAGGCGGGCGCGATGGGTTTCGTCGGGCCGCCGCAGGCGGAAGACGGCGGCGATCAGCGCCTCGCGCGGCGCGTCGCCGGGCCAGGCCTCGGCCAGCTGGCGGGCCAGCGCGAACAGCACCGGCCGCCGCGACAGGTCCACCGTGGCCATGGGACCGCGCAGCGCCTGGCGGGCGGTGTCCGCCACCAGCGCGTCCGAGGCCATCAGCGCTTCCACTTCGTCCAGGCGCAGCAGGCGCTGCGCGCCGTGGCGGATCAGCCTGGCCGCCGGGGCCTCAAGTAGACGGGAAAGCGCGTCGGCCTCGGCCTGTAGCGCGCCGATGCCGGATGCGCGCGCGGCGGTCCGGGCCTGGGCCAGCGCCAGGCGGGCGGGTTCGGCCTGCAGGCGGCGCAGGGCGATGCCGGCGGCGGCCAAGGCATGCACCGCCCGCGCGGCGGCGGGCAGCGACGCCTGCTCCCAGCCGGCGATGGCGACGGCGGCGTCGTCGGCGCGGCCCAGCAGCAGCAGGCGCCGAGCATGCAGCAGCCGGGCATGGGCGGCGTTGGCCAGGTCGCCATGCCGCAGCAGGGCCTGCCGGGTGGATTCCAGCGTTTCATCGGGCCAGTCCAGGTCGCGCATGGCCAGCGCCACATCGGCTTCGGCCAGCTCGCAGCGCGCCCGCGCCAGTTCCTGGTCCGGGCGGAACGCGCGGGCCGCGCGCCGCAGCAGGGCGCGGGCGCGTTCCAGATCGCCCAGCTGGGCCAGGGCGATGCCGCGCAGCGCCAGCGCCGGCGGGTCGCCGCGCAGCGCGACATGGTGCAGCGCGCCCAGCGGATCGCCCGAGGCGAGCGCGCGGGCGGCGGCGGCCAGGGGCGAGTCCATGGGAGATCCCGGCGCGGCGGCCTCAGCCCTGGGACAGGGTCACGGCGCCGAAGGTCATCCACACGGAGGCGGTTTCCGACGCCTGTCCGCGATAGGTGCCGCTGGCGCCGCCCAGGCGCATGGCCACGGCGGCGAATTCCCAGGCCTGCATGTCGTCGCACTCGACCTTGCGGTTGCTGTACTCGGGCAATCCATGGGCTTCGCCGAAGGCGCGCGCCAGTTCGGCGTGTTCGGCCAGTTCCGGCGGCACGGACGGGTGATCCCAGCCCCACAGGAAGGATCCGTCGTCGCTGTTGGTGGTGCCCACGATCTGGACAGGGGCCGAGGCATGCATGCCGTCGGGCAGCACGAAGCGGATCAGCCCCTCGTCCATGTCCACCGACCAGCGCTCGGCTTGGTCCAGGTGCCAGGAACCGCAATGGGCGGCGGTGGCGGCCTTCATGCCTTCCACGCTCTGCGCGATATAGACGCGGGGATCGGCGGGGGCGGTGTTGTGGGCGTCGGTCATGAGTGGATGGTTCCAGGAAAGGGGTAAGAGTGATGGCGTGGGTCAGGCCGAGGCCGGACGCGGCAACAGATAGGCCACGGTGTCGCGCCCGTAGTGCGTTTCGGTGCCGGCCTGGACGAAGCCGAGTTTTTCGAGCACGCGCCGCGAGGCCAGGTTGTCCGGCCAGGCGACGGCGGACAGGGCCGCGACATCCAGCATGCGCCAGGCATAGTCGCACAGCTGGCGGCCGGCTGCGGTGGCGCAGCCCCGGCCCCAGGCGCGCCGTTGCAGCCGGTAGGCGAGCTGGATGCGATCGGTGCCGGGCAAGGCCGTCAGGCTGGCCCAGCCGACCGCGTCGCCGTCGGCCACCACGGCCCAGTGGCCCAGCAGGCCGGGCGCCTCGAGCAGCCAGTCGAGCAGTTCGCGGCGGCGCGCCTCGGTGGCCGGCTTGACGCCGGTGCTGTAGCGCATGACCTCGGGGTCGGACTCCAGGGCCAGCAGCATGGGCACGTCGTCCACGCACATGCGGCGCAGGGCAACCGGCGGACGTTCGGCTGGGACGGTGAGGATGGGCATGAACCGGGCGGCGGCGGACGGTCTGGATATCTGTAGCGGCGAGGATAGCAGACCTTGCCGTTGCCGGCTGTCACTCGCATCGGTTCGTGGAAATATAATTAGCTGCCATATGATATGCTGCCTTCTTATTTTTTGAGGAGCGGTACATGGACAGTCCGGACGGCATGCTGGAACCCAAGCACCACGCTTTGCTGAACGAGTCGGCGCGCCGGAGGCTGCCGTCGGCGGACGGCGTGCGCCTGTGTTTCCAGCTGCTGGCCACGGCCGGCGCGATCGACCGCGATTGCGCGGCGCGGTTGGCGCCGCGCGGCCTGTCAGAAGGCAAGTTCGTGTTGCTGTTCCTGTTGCACGGCCAGTCCGGCGGCCTGTCGCCGCATGAACTGGCCGAGCGCGCCGGTGTCACGCGCGCCACCGTTACCGGCCTGCTCGATGGGCTGGAGCGCGACGGTTTCCTGCGGCGCGAGGCCGATGAGGTCGACAGGCGGCGAGTGCAGGTGCTGTTGAGCGCAAAGGGCAAGGCCATGGCGACGAAGCTGTTCGCCGAGCACACGCAATGGATAGGCGGGCTGTTCGAAGCCCTGTCCCCGGCGGAACGCAAGCGGCTGGGTGAATTGCTGGGCAAGGTCTGGCGCGCCACGGACAGCGGCCGCGCGGCGTTGCAGGAGGTGGCGCGATGAGCAGGAAGGCAGCCAGGACGCCCGCCGCCGGACGCGGCGTGCAGGACATCAGCCCCGCGCGGCGCGCGCAGTTGGACGCTGGCGCGCCGGCATCCAACCTGACCGAGTGCCTGGCGGTGGATTTCGCCGCGCTGATGGCGGCCGCCGTGCCGCAGGCCGGCGCCGACGCGGCAGAGGCCTTGCGCGCGGCGGCGGGGCAGGGCATCTCGCGCCGCATGGCGCTGGCCGGCGCCCTGCTGCTGGAGCGTCTGGGGCCGGCGGGCTTCGAGTCGCTGCGCGGGCACGCGTCCGACACGGTGCGCGGCTGGGCCTGCTTCATGGCCGGCGCGATGCCGGGCCTGGAACTGGAAGCGCGGCTGCGCCTGATCCGGCCGCTGGCCGACGACGCGCACTTCGGCGTCAGGGAATGGGTCTGGATGGCGCTGCGTCCCGGACTGACGGTGGAACTGCGGCGCTCGGTGGCCTTGCTGACGCCGTGGACCAAGGAACCGTCGGAGCGTCTGCGCCGCTTCGCCAGCGAGTCGCTGCGTCCGCGCGGCGTGTGGTGCGCGCACATCGCCGAGCTGAAGGCCGATCCGGCTATCGGCCTGCCGCTGCTGACGCCATTGCGCGCCGATCCATCCGTGTATGTGCAGGACTCGGTGGCCAACTGGCTGAACGACGCCAGCAAGGACCAGCCGGACTGGGTGCGCGGCGTATGCGCGCGCTGGCAGGCCGATGCGCCGGCCGAGGCCACGCTGCGGATCTGCAGGCGCGCG
Organism: Achromobacter sp. 1011811831; assembly: GCF_059760905.1. Taxonomy (NCBI): domain Bacteria; kingdom Pseudomonadati; phylum Pseudomonadota; class Betaproteobacteria; order Burkholderiales; family Alcaligenaceae; genus Achromobacter; species Achromobacter sp. 1011811831. Next base: position 1,538 of record NZ_JCBANG010000056.1, on the reverse strand, counting down.
CTGCGCACGGTCGGCGCCTGAAGCGGGCGCCGCCGAGGCCGGGCTGGCGCTCAGGCCTCGGCTTGCAAGGCCGCGAGCGTGTGCGGCCGCTGGCCGATGCGCGCCATGTAGGCACGCAGCGCCGGCCAGCGTTCCAGCGCGATGCCGAAGCGCGGCGCCCAGCGCAGCACGGTGTACAGATAGGCGTCGGCCACGCTGTAGCCGGCGTCCAGCAGCCAGCCGTCGGCGTCCAGGGCGGCCGCCGTGTAGTCCAGCCGCTTCTCCAGCCGCGCCTGCCACCAGGCGCGCGCCGAGGCTTCCAGATCGGTGTTGAACAGCGGTCCGAAGCCGCCGTGGATCTCGGCCGAGATGAAGGCCAGCCATTCGTGCAGGCGGTGACGCGCCCACGAGCCCGCCGGCGGCGCCAGCCCGGCTTCGGGCTTCAGGTCCGCCAGATACAGCAGGATGGCCGGGCCCTCGGTCAGCACCCGGCCGTCCGCGAGCTTGAGCGCGGCGACATAGCCCTTGGGATTGATGGCGAGAAAGTCCTCGCCGCGGTCGCTGCGCTTGGCGCGGTTGTCCACGCGCGACAGCGCATGGGGCAGGCCCAGCTCGCGCAGCACGATATGCGGCGCCAGCGAGCAGGCCTCGGGCGCGTAGTACAGGGTCAGGGGAGAGGGGGAGACGTCGGTGGTCATGCTGGGATCCGGCTTGGTGAAGGAGAGACGCCAGCATGAACCCGTCCTGGGCATGCGTAAAATTAACTTATCAGAAAGTAGATATAAGGCTAACTAATGCCATGATGAACCTCATCCATTGGCGGCTGCTGCAGGCGGTGGCCGACGCCGGCAGCATCACCCACGCCGCCGCCCAGGTCGGCATGACCCAGTCGGGCGCCAGCCAGGCCATCGCCCAGCTGGAAGACAGCATGGGCGCGCCACTGTTCCTGCGCGAGCGCCGCCGCACGGTGCCGACCGCGCTGGGCTTGCAGGCGGTGGCCGAGGCCCGCCTGATGCTGGCTTCGCTGGACCGCCTGCGGGCGTTGGCGCGACAGGCGCGCGGCGAGGCCGGGGGCACGCTGCGCCTGGCCAGCCTGCCCATCGTGTTCTCCACCATCCTGCCGCCGCTGCTGCGGCGTTTCCGACAGGCGCATCCGGGCATCGAGGTCGTACCGCTGGAGGCCAGCGACCACGAAATCGAGACGCTGCTGGCGGCAGGCACCGTGGATCTGGGCGTGGTGCTGAACGCGCCGCCGGACAGCGGCGTCTGTCCGCTGGGCGAGGACGACTGGGTGGCCGTGGTGCCCGCCGCGCATCCGCTGGCGCGCGGACCCGGCGGCGGCGTGGCGCTGGCCGACCTGGCGGCGCAGCCCTTCGTGCTGGCCACCGGCGGCTGCAGCGTCAACGCGGGCAGCGTGGCCGAGCAGGCCGGGCTGGCGCTGCGCGACGTGCGCGCCACGGTCACGGAATGGTCCAGCGCCTTCGCGCTGGTGCGCGAGGGCGTGGGCGTGACCCTGGCGCCCGAACTGACCCTGCCCGAAAACCGGCGCGGACTGCGGG
>NZ_JCBANG010000055.1:0-41978 GCF_059760905.1 Achromobacter sp. 1011811831 | reverse complement strand
GCCTTATCCACAGAAACTGTGGATAAGGCGAGCGGTTCCTGTCTTTACCCAGGCAGCCGTTCGATCGGAACGCCCGGCGGTATCTTGCGCATCCGGTCGCGTTCGATGCGCTGTGGCGCGAAACGCGTCTTGCGCGACGCGGCATTCTGCAGCAGCACCGACAACACCGAACCCTTGTCCTGGATCCAGTGCGTTTTGCCGCGCAACAATTTCATGGCGTTCTCCGCATTGCCCAGCTTGTAGGTCATGGCGTTGATCTCCACTGACTGCTTGCCGTTGAAGGCCGACCCGTCCTGTTCGGTGAGGGCGGCGGCGTCCAGATTGCTGCTTTCATGGTCCACGCGATAAATGAACTTCAGACCGCTGTGCGGATCCTGCACGACGACCAGCTTGTCCGAGCCGGATATGTCGGACAGCATGCCGATGACCGTGGACTCGACCAGCTGGTTGCCCCGCTGTTCCTCGGTATAAATAAATATGCTGTGGCGGACGGCGGCCTGGGCCGCCGCGGTCGTGGCGGGGGTAGTACGGTTCATGCCTGGCTTGATCAATGCGGGGCGGGCGCCGCGGCGTCCGCTGCCCGGTATCGGGTTAACGGCGCGTGGGGGGATGAACTTGAGCGTTCTTGGGGAAAAATCTCCAAGCCGCGCCCGCGCCGCGGCGGGAAGGGTGCGCGCAGGATTCCGGCGCGATGGCGGCGTGCTCAGGTCTGCCTGGAGGACCACACGATTGATACTGAGTGTATCAAATGCATGTTGAAGTAACGGCGTGTTCAAAGCCGGGTGGAAACCGGCAATCGCGCGCACGCGGATTCCGTGCGGGATCTGGCTTGTCGAATGGAATACGCGGGCGCATCATGCGCCGATGAAAAAAACCGATGTGATTGTCCTGGGAGCCGGCATCGTGGGCGTGAGCGTCGCCCTGCACCTGGCCGCGCGCGGGCGCGCGGTGACGCTGGTGGACCGGCGCGGTCCCGGCGAAGAGACCAGCTACGGCAACGCCGGGCTGATCGAGCGGGCCAGCGTGGTTCCCTACGCCTTTCCGCGCGACCTGCGCAGCCTGCTGCGCTATGCGCTGAACAAGCGGCCCGATGTGCGCTATCACCCGGGTTTCCTGCCGCGCGTCGCGCCCTGGCTGGCGCGCTATTGGTGGCATTCGGCGCCGTCGCGGCTGGCGCGCGCCGCGCAGGCCATGCTGCCGCTGATCGAGCGCAGCGTGGTCGAGCATGACGCGCTCAAGGACGAGGCCGGCATCGCAGGCCTGTTCCGCCGCACGGGCTGGATCGACGGCGCGCGCAGCCAGGCCGGCCTGGACCAGGCCGCCGCCGAAGCCGCCTCGCTGTCGTCGTACGGCTTGAAGCACCAGGTGCTGGATCGCCAGGCGCTGGCGGCGCTGGAGCCCGCCCTGTCCGAGCGCATGGTCGGCGCGGTCCATTGGCTGGACCCGGTCAACGTGTCGGATCCGGGCGCGGTCACGCGCGGCTATGCGGCCTTGCTGCAGCGGCGCGGCGGCGTGTTCGCGAACGGCGACGCGCGCAGCCTGCGGCAGGACGGCGGCGGCTGGCGGGTGGACACGGCCGACGGCCCGCTGCGCGCGCGCGAGGCGGTGGTGGCGCTGGGGCCGTGGTCCACCGATGTGCTCGGGCCGCTGGGCTATCGCGTGCCGATGGCGGTCAAACGCGGCTATCACCAGCATTTCGCGCTGGAACGGGGCGCGGCGCTGACGCGGCCGGTGGCCGATATCGACAATGGTTTCGTGATGACGCCCATGACGCTGGGCCTGCGCCTGACGACGGGCGCCGAGTTCGCCTCGCGCGACGCGCCGCCGACGCCGGTGCAGATCGGCCGGGTCCGCGCGCTGGCGGCACAGTTGGTGCCGCTGGGCGCGGCCGTGGAAGCGCAGCCCTGGATGGGCTGCCGGCCCTGCATGCCGGACATGCGTCCGGTGATCGGCCCGGCGCCGAACCATCCGGGGCTATGGCTGTCGTTCGGCCACGCGCATCATGGCTTCACGCTGGGCCCCGTGACCGGCCGGCTGCTGGCCAGCCTGATCACGGGCGAGGCGCCGGACGTGGATCCGGCGCCCTACGCGCTGCGCCGCTGAGGCGCGGCGCGGGGTGGCGGCGCGTCAGGCCTTGCCGGCGCGCGCTTCGCGGCGCTGGCGCACCGCCTTGGCCAGCGCGTCCAGCACCGGCGCGGTCTGCGACCAGCCCAGGCAGGCGTCGGTGATCGACACGCCGGGGCGCAGCGGCTGGCCGGGGGTGAGATCCTGGCGGCCTTCCTCGAGATGGCTTTCGATCATCACGCCGGTGATGCGCGCGTCGCCGCCGGCCAGCTGCGCGGCCACGTCCTGCGCGACCTCGACCTGGCGCAGGTGCGACTTGTTGGAATTGGCGTGCGAGAAGTCGATCATGACCTGCTCGCGCTGACCGGCCTTGCGCAGCACCGCGCAACAGGCGTCCACGCTGGCCGCGTCGTAGTTGGGGCCTTGCTTGCCGCCGCGCAGGATCACATGCGTGTCCTGGTTGCCGCGGGTTTCAAAGATGGCGGCCATGCCCATCTTGGTCATGCCCATGAAGGCGTGCTTGGCGCTGGCGGCGACCATCGCGTCGGCGGCGATCTGCACGCCGCCGTCGGTGCCGTTCTTGAAGCCCAGCGGGCAGCTCAGGCCGGAGCTGAGCTGGCGGTGGCTGGGGCTTTCGGTGGTGCGCGCGCCGATGGCGCCCCAGGCGATCAGGTCGGCGATGTATTGCGGGCTGAGCAGGTCCAGGAATTCGGTGGCGATCGGCAGGCCCAGACCGCTGACGTCCAGCAGCAGCTCGCGCGCGCGGCGCAGGCCTTCGTTGATGCGGAAGCTGCCGTCCAGGCGCGGGTCGTTGATGTAGCCCTTCCAGCCCACGGTGGTGCGGGGCTTTTCGAAGTACACGCGCATGACGATGAGCAGGTCCTGGCGATGCTGGTCGGCGGCGGCGCGCAGCAGGCGGGCGTACTGCATGGCCTGGCCGTGTTCGTGGATGGAGCAGGGGCCGACCACGATGATCAGGCGGTCGTCGCGGCCGTGCAGCACGTCGGCGATCTCGGTCCGGCTGCGTTCTACCAGCGTCTGGATCTCGTCCGAGACCGGCAGTTCGTCCTGCAGCAGCGCGGGCGAGATCAACGGGCGCACGGCGGCGATGCGGGTGTCGTCGATGCGGGTGATGTCCTGGGTGGAATCGGCCGCGCCGACCTCGCGGTCGTGCAGGGGATCGTCAATGCGGGTCAAGGGAAGCTCCGTGCCATAGATGCGGAAAGACCGCCATTATCGCACCCCCGACCGCCCGAAGGTTGCCATCCTCCGTCCGATGGCGCAGGCCGGCGGTCGCCGCGCCATCGGCCAAGCGTGCGCCTTCAGTCCCGAATTTAAGCCTATCAGCAGTGAATTTGCATTAACCCGTCGGCATGGCGGACACGGCGCGCGCGGATGCCGTAGCATTGGGGGCAGACAAGATACGCAGGCTCCAGGACAGCGCAAGATGCCCAAGACCGAAGCCGGCCCCGCCCGTCGCATCCTCCTGGTCGAGGATCATCCGGTCGAGCGCGCCTATCTGCAGAACATGCTCCTGGCCCTGGGCTGCCGCCGCGTCGCGGGCGTGGGCAGCGGCGCCGAGGCGCTGGCGGCCCTGACGCGCCAGTCCTACGACGTGCTGATCAGCGACATCGCCATGGGCGAGGGCGATGGCACCCGCCTGCCCAACGAGCTGCGCAGGCTGATGGACTCGGGCCGCCTGAAGCGCATGCCTCCCATCATCTGGATCAGCAATCTCAGCGACGAGCTGCGGCATTCGCATGTGCGGCTGGCCTTGCAGGCGGGCTGTCCGTCGGCGCAGGCGCTGGCCAAGCCGGTGTCGCGCTCGGTCATGCAGCAGGCGCTGAAGACGGCGCTGCACGATATCGACGATCCCGACCTGTCCGGCCGCGCCTCGGCCGGCCCGGCGCCCACGCGGGCCGAGTTGCGGCGCGCGCTGGGCACGGGCGAGGGCATGAGCGTGGTGCTGCAGCCGCAGCTCAACCTCACCACCGGCCGCATGGTGTCGGCCGAGGCGCTGTCGCGCTGGGACCATCCGACGCTGGGCACGATCTCGGCCGGCGACTTCGTGCCGGCCGCGCACCGGCTGGGACTGGACCGGGTGCTGTTCGAACGGGTCACGGGACAGGTGCTGGAGGTGCTGCGCCGCATGCACGGCGAGCGGATCGAAGTACCCATCGCCATCAATGCCTCGGCGGCCACCTTGTGCTCGCCGGACCTGCCGGCGCAGCTGGAGCAGCTGGTGGCGCGGGCGGGGCTGCCGGCGCGGCTGGTGAAGGTGGAGCTGACCGAGGACGAGCCGGTGAAGGACTGGCTGGCCCTGTCCTCGGTGCTGAACCTGCTGCGGGTGCGCGGCTTCGAACTGGCGATGGACGATTTCGGCGCCGGCATCGCGTCCATGCGGCTGTTCTCGGCCATGCCCTTCACTGAGCTGAAGATCGACCGCGACTTCATCGTCCACATGCATCGCGAGCCGGCTTCGCGCGCCGTGGTGGCGGCCGCCATCGAAATGGGGCGGGCGCTGGGACGCCGGGTGATCGCCGAGGGCGTGGAGCAGGAGCGCGACATCCTGCTGTTGCGCGAGCTGGGCTGCGAGCTGGCCCAGGGCTTCGGCATCTCGCCGCCGCTCGCGCCCGACGCGTTCATCGCGTTCCGGCGCCAGCACTGAGGCCGGCGCCGGAACCTGGCGTCAAAGGCCGGACACCTCGATATTGCCCGGGTAGTCGACCGAGAATTTCAGCACGGCCTCGCGTGATTTGCCGGGCTCCAGTTCCCAGTTCCAGACCAGCTTGCCGTCGTCCTCGCGCTTGATGTCGCGCTCGGACGGCGACAGCAGCTTGACCTCGATCTTCTCGTTGCGCGAGACCGGCAGCCGGTCCTTGAACGAGACCTGCTCCTTGGTCGACTTGTTGTTCTTGACCGTGATCTTGTACTCATAGGTCACGCGCTTGCCGTTGCCGGAGAAGCCGGTGCTTTCGGTATAGCGGTTGACCAGCTGGCGCTTGACCGAGATGCCTTCGTCCGCGCCCATCGCCAGCTCCAGCTTTTCGCCGGGCATCACGGCCTTGAGCCGGCTGGACGCCACGAAGGCGTCATCCAGGAAGGTGTTGAGCGTGCCGGCCAGGAAGGGCATCTCGGTGCCGTTGCTGGCATGCGCGGTCAGGAAGGCCGCTTCGCGCAGCGACGGCGTGGATTGATACTGCAGTGTCGCTGGCAGCTTGACCGTGGTGATGGCCACGCGCTGCGTGCTGTTGTCCGATGGCAGCGTGACGGGCGCCTGGATCTGGAACGAGGCGCTGGTGGCGCCCGACTGGACCTCGGCGGTGGCCGAGACCACCTCTTCGGGCTGGGGCTCGGCCTGCGCCGGGGCGTCGAAGGCCTGTTCCTGCACGGCCATCTTCTGGCGCGCCATCTGGCGCGCTTCGCTCGCCGCGGCCGGTGCGGGACGCGGCGCCGCCGCGGGCATGGGAGGCGGCGGCGCCGCCACGTCCACGACCCAGGGCGTCAGCGCCGGCGCGCCGCCGCCCAGCGAGGGACGGGCGGTCGACAGGGTGAGCTTGACCTTGTTCCAGTCTTCGCCGGTGGTCTGGTTGATGACGCCGAAATAACCCAGGTCCACGCTGCGGTCGGAGGCGCGCAGGCGCGCGTCGTAGGCCGGCGTCCACCGGGCGCCGGCAACGGCATAGGAGATATTCAGGTCCAGCTTGCCGGGGCGCGCCAGCATCACGCGCAGCGTCACGGTCTTGCTGCGGCGACCCTGGCGGTCTTGCAGCTGGCTGTACTCATTGGCCAGCGCCTGCCGCTCGCGCTCGATGTCGGTGCGCTGTTCCTCCACGCGCCGCAGCCCGGCCAGCGCGCGGCTCAGCGTGTCGGCGCTCAGCGACTGGACCGCCTTGAGTTCATCGAGCGAGGGGCGGGCGCCGTCCTTGCCGGGCTGGGTGGCGCCTTGCTGGATCAGGGCCACCAGTTCGCGCTGGTTCTCCAGCACGGCGGCCTCGTCGTCCAGCGCGGCCTTCTTGTTGTCGAGCTGATTGATCTGCAGCTCGAGCTGCCTGAGGCGTTCGTTGGGCGTGTTCGCCTCGTAGGCGGTGCGCACCTTCACATCCAGCAGCGTGGCCTGGCCGGTGCTCTTGGCCGCGACCTGCAGGGAGTTGTCCTGCAGCGAGGCGGGCAGCTTGTCCAGCACCAGCTCGTGCTCGCCGGCGGCCAGCTCGGCGCTGGCCTGGCGGGTGACGACGGCGCGGTCCTGGTAGACCGTCACGGCGCCGATGGCCGAGGGCAGGGCGGCGGCCGCGCTCAGGCCGGGGAGGGTGGCGATGGACAGAGCCAGGAGGGTACGTCGCATGGTGGCGCCTATTGATCTGTGGAATCGGAAGCGGCGCGGACGGACTCGCCCAGCGCCGGGGGCTAAATGTACACGGCGCGCAAGGGGCGGGCTTTACAGAAGGTGGCAAACGAAACCATGCGATACCGCCCCGATTGCCGGGGCGTCAGGGCGCGGCTTGTCTATTCCTGGATCACGGCCGTCGCGGGTGTGTCGGCCCGCAGCGTGGCGCCCATGCCCTGGCTCAGCATCGACAGCAGCAGGGCGGGAGCCATGTTGAGCTGGGCCAGCAGCACGCTGCAGCGGGCCAGCCTGGCCAGGTCTTCGTGATTCTGGCGTGTCAACCATGCGCAGGCCTCGGCCGACAACTGCATGCCGGCGATGGCGGCGGCGTTGCCGCTGCGCGCGATCCGCTGCAACAGCAGCAGATACATGAGGTTGGTTTCGTGGATGTCGCGCAGAAGTTCGGTGGATCTCGGCATCGGGCACCCCTTACTTCGTTGTGTCCGCGGACCGGATTCGTGGCGGGCGCGGAGCAAGGCGCGGCGCGTCCTTGGAAGGGCGTCTGCGCAAGCCTGTCGCTGGCCTGGCTGCCGATATGGTTTGTCGATCATATTTAAGCGACCGGGGGCCGTCAGTAATGGATTTCCCTGTGTTCAATTCATACATATGTTAATTTTGTAAAAGAGACTAATTCTCATTTATAATGCCGCCCATGTCCAGCGGCGCATGCCGTCCGCCGGGCTGTCTCCTTCCTCCAGCAGCCGGGGTGCGCGATGGGTCTTTCTTCCGATGAGCGTCAGCAATTGCAGCGCGAGCATGCCGCCTTGCTCGCGGCCTACGGACGCGTGCAATCGCATTGCAGCCGGCTGCTGGCCACGCAAGCCGGACGCATCGAGCGGCTGGAAAGCGAAAACCTGCAACTGCGCGCCCGCCTGATCCGCCATGAGACGCTGCTGTCCTGGGAGCGCGAGGATAGAGCTGCGCTGGAGCGCGCCGTGCCGGGCTTGCCGCGCCGCGCGGCCCTGGCGCGCCGCGTCGGCCTGTTGATGGAGCGGGTGCAGGCGCTGATGCGCGAGCGCCTGGCCTGGCAGGACAGGCTGGTCGCGCCGGCCCCTTCAACCGTGGCGCCGCGACCCGAGGCGCCGCCGCGCCACGCGCCGGCCGTCGCCGTCGCGCTGCGAGAGAAGTCCGTGCTGTGCGTGAGCGAGGACGCGATGGCCCTGATGCTGACCCGCAAGGTGGTCGAAATGGCCGGCGGCCGCTACCAGGGCCGCAGCGGCAAGGAAGACGCCGATACGCTGGAGGCCAGCCTGGTCGCGGCCGACCTGGTGATCTGCCAGACCGGTTGCGTCAGCCACGGCGCCTATTGGCGGGTGCGCGACCATTGCACGCGCACCGGCAAGGAATGCGTGCTGGTGGACAGGCCCGAGGCGCTCGACTGCCTGCGGCCGGCGGAAACGGCGGGGCGCTGACGGCGCCGTCCGCGTCCGTGGGCGCGCCGGTTCAGTCCGCTCCGGCCGGCCGTGACGCCCGCGCGCGGCGCAGCAGCGGCACCGCGCCCAGGGCGCACAGCGCCATCACCAGGAAGCCGCCGGGCGCATAGTGCCGGTACAGCGCGCCGCCCAGCTGGATGCTGGCGAACATGAAGACCCCGCCCGACAGCAGCGCGTACAGCGCGATCGCCGAGGTCTTGGCCGTGGCCGGCGCGCGCGCGGCGATGTGCCACATGATGGCCGCGTTGTTGCCGGCCAGCGTGAAGCATTGCAGCAGCTGCAGGGCGGCGATCGCAGCGGGATCGGCGGTCAGCGCCAGCCCGGTCCACCGGATCGCCGTCATGACGGCCGAGATCAGGATCAGCCGCGGCGCGCCGACGCGCGCCAGCACCTTGGGCGCGGCGAAGAAGAACAGCACCTCGCTGGCCACGCCCACCACCCACAATAGTGATATCAGCGCGGTGGAAAGGCCCTGGGCCGTCCAGTGCAGCGTCGAATAGGAATACAGGAAGCCGTTGCTGGCCTGCACCAGCGAGGCGGCGGCGATGCACAGCAGCAGCGGGCGGTCGCGCAGCACGGCGCGCATGGGCGTGACGCCCGGCGTCGCGGGCGCGGCGTCCAGCGCGGGCCGCGCGGCCCGGGGCAGCAGCCGCAGCATGGCCAGGCAGGCCACGATCATCAGCATGGGCAGCCACATCACCCAGTTCACGCCGTGGGTCTTGATCAGGTAGCCGCCGCAGACCGTCATCAAGGCGAAGCCCAATGAGCCGCAGGCGCGGATGATGGTGTACGAATTGCCCTGGCCGCGTCCGCTGGCGATCGCCATGCGGTCCAGCAGCGGCAGCACCGAGGGGAAGACGGCGTTCAGTAGCAGCGTGACGGCGAACAGCCAGGCCGGCGTGGCGGCCAGCGGATAGCAGGCGTAGAGCAGCAGCGAGCCGATCAACGCCGCGGCGATCAGCGCATGGGCGCGGCCGGTCTGGTCGGCGACGTGGGCGACGGCGGGGGTGGACAGGATCTTGGGCAGCAGCGCGGTGGCGACGATCAGGCCGATGAAGGCGCTGTCCAGGCCGCGCTCGGCGAACCACAAGGGTAGGAAGGGGATGCTGACGCCCTGCAGGCCGTAGTACAGGAAGTAGAACCCGTGCAGGGCGATGGCGCCCTGCCGGGCGTCGGGGTTGCCGCGCATGGCTGGAGGGGGACGAAGGCAGGAATGAAGCCGCGTAGCATACTCCTCCCGCCCGGTCCCGTGCCTTGACGCCTACCAGGGCAGCGGGGCCTTTTCGCCGTTGCCGTGCTCGCCGTAGTAGATGGACGGCAGGAAGCGCGACAGGTAGGTGAATTCGGTATAGCAATGCCGCAGCAGCGCCAGGCCCAGCTCGTCCGCCGCGTCGCGCTCGGGCTGCGCGCTGGACTTGCCCAGGTAGAAGCGGCTGCGCAGCACGCAGCCGAAGGGCGTGTCGCGCGCCAGGTGCACCATGTCGCCGTCCAGCGGATCGCCGTGCGCGTCCAGCTGCGCGTGGTCGCCGAAGCCGATGCGCGCATAGACGGCGGCCGAGACGTCGCCGGCCTCGGTGGCGGCGCGCAGCCGGGCGTCGCCGAACGCCTCGGCCGGATCATGGAACTTCAAGCGCGCCGCCACGGGCGGGATGTCGGCCAGCGATTCGACCGCGTGGATCGACGCGCCCACATAGCTTTCGCCGCGCCGCCAGTGGCTGTCCCAGCCACGATGCTCGACGTGGTCGTGCGGATGCCACCACTTGATGTGCTGCGTGGTTTCGAAGAACTTGAACCACCAGTCCAGCATGCGGCCCTTGCAGCCGTGCAGGTCCGTGCGCACGGCCACCACCAGCAGGCCGTTGTCCAGGCGGGTGATGCCGGTTTCCAGGCGCAGCGGGGCGGGATCAAGCAGGGGTTGCAGGTCGGCCAGGATCTGGCTGGCGTGGGGGGCGTGTGTGTCCATGTTCGAGGCTCCATCAAAGATATCGAAGGGTTGGAAACCTGATTCTATAATAAAGAAACGAATAGCGTTTCCAAATTATCGGGGACGTGTAAGATTCGGTCTGCACACAGGAGGACGCCATCGATGGCGCAAGGCAAGATCCGATCGACCACGACAGGCGCCGGCCAGGCGCGGGACGCCGCCGCGCCAGCCCCGCGCCCACGCGGCCGGCCGGCCCGGCCCGAGGCCGAGCAGCGCGCCGCCGTGATGGCGGCGACCACGTGGCTGCTGCTGAACGAGGGCTATGCGGCGACCACGCTGGAAGCGGTGGCGCGGCGCGCCGGCATGGCCAAGAAGACCGTGTACCGCCATGCCAGCGACCGCGAGGACCTGGTGGCCCAGGTCGTGCGCGGCTGGACCGACGGCTTCGCGCCGGTGATGGCGCAGGACGTGGCCACCGTCGACGAAGTGCTGCCGGCGCTGGCGCGCGTGCTGCAGGCCATCGCCGAGCGCGTGCTGTCGGCCGACGCGGTCGGCATGTTCCGTCTGCTGACGGCTGACTTTCCGGGCCGCGACGCGCTGCTGCGGGCCTACCAGGAGAACGGCATCGAACGCGGCACGGCCATGCTGGGCGCCTGGTTCCAGCGCCTGACCAGGCGCGGGCTCATCCAGGCGAGCGAGCCGCGCGCCGTGGCCGGCCTGCTGCTGTCGATGGTGATCGCCGAACCGCTGCGCGCCATGGCGCTGGGGCTGATGCCGCCGCTGCCGGAAAGCTCGATCGATGAACGCATACAGGCCTGCCTGGCGCTGTTCGCGGGGGACGGCAAAGTCTTCGCGCTGCGCGCCGCGTGATGCGCTCCGCGCGCGCGCCGTTCAGCTTGTCGCAAGGCGGCGCGGCGATTTGGCAAAGCGCGCGCATGGCGATACCCTGAAGAGGCAACGGCGCGTTCACGAGACGCGCCGCGGGCATTTTTCTCTAATCATTCGAAGGAGCAGAAACCCATGGCCAAGCAACTGAATGAGAAGACCGCCAAGGCCGCCAAGGAACGCCGCAAGCGTCCGCTGGCCACGCCCACCGATCTGTCGTCCGCCGCCACGCGCGACATCTCCGCCGCGCTGAACCAGATCCTCGCCGACGTGTTCGCGCTATACCTGAAGACCAAGAATTTCCACTGGCACGTCAGCGGTCCGCACTTTCGCGACTATCACCTGCTGCTGGACGAGCAGGGCGACGAGCTGTTCGCCATGACGGACCCGCTGGCCGAGCGCATCCGCAAGATCGGCGGCACCACGCTGCGCTCCATCGGCCACATCGGCCGTACCCAGCGCATCCAGGACAACGATGCCGACTACGTGCAGCCGCTGGACATGCTGGCCGAGCTGCGCGAGGACAACAAGCTGCTGGCGGCCTCGCTGCGCGAGGCGCACAACATCACCGACGAGCACCGCGACATCGCCAGTTCCAGCCTGATCGAGAACTGGATCGACGAAACCGAGAAGCGCACCTGGTTCCTGTTCGAGGCCAGCCGCCGGGGCGACGGCACCGGGCATTGAGCGCCGGGCCGCCGCCGTCGCGGCCTAGAACGAGGCCGTGACCGTGGCGTAGTACGCGCGGCCCGGTTCGTTGTAGGTGGCCGCGCCCGCTTCGCCCGAGTTGCCCTCGCGATAGAGCTTCTTGTCCAGCAGGTTGCTCACGCCCACGCGGAAGCGCAGGTGCTTGTTCACCTCGTAGCCGGCGCTCAGGCCCACCAGCGCGTAGGGGCTGCGGCTTTCCAGGCCGCGGCCCGTCACGGTTTCGCCGCGACGCAGGTTCATCGTCGGCGCGGTCTGCTTGCCGTAGTAGGCCACGTTGGCCTGGAACGACAGCTGCTCGGTGGCGAACCAGTCCAGCGTCGAATTGACCGTGTACTTCGGGATGATCGACAGCGGCTCGCCGTTGTCTTTGCGCTTGCTCTGGATCATGTAGGTGAAGTTGGTGTTCCAGTCCAGGTTCGAGGCCAGCGGGATGAACAGATTGCCTTCCACGCCCTCGACCACGGCCTTGCCGGAATTGGTCCACTTCAGCACGCGCGCGCCGTTGGACAGCCGGTAGACATAGTCGGTGCCGGCCACGATCTTGTTCTTGTAGTCGTTGCGGAAGTAGGCCGCGCTGACGCGCCAGGTGCCCGGGTCGTACTCGAAGCCGATTTCCTTGTTCACGCTGGTCTCGGGCGACAGGTTCTCGTCGCCGACCAGGTAGCAGCCGTTGCGGTTCACTTCCGAGGACAGGCAGCCGTAGCCGCGGCTGTACATCAGGTAGTTGGGGTTGGACTGGTACAGGTTCGGCGCCTTGTAGGCGCGGGCGATGCCGCCCTTGATCTTGAAGGCGTCCGTGACCTTGTAGGCCGCGTTCAGGCTGGGGCTCCAGTTGCTGCCGAACTTGCTGTTGTGGTCCAGGCGCACGCCCGGCGTCAGCGTGGTCCGTTCGCCGGCCTCGATGTTGTCCTCGACGAACAGCGCGTAGCTGTTCTGCGTGGTCTTGGGATCGCGGTTGCCGGTGGCCACGCCATTGATCACGCCGCCGCTATAGGTCTGGCGCAGGCTGCCCGGGTCTTCCAGCGATTCGCGCAACCATTCCACGCCCACCGTGGCGACCTGCTCGAAGCCCAGGTGGAAGGGCAGGTTGACTTCGCCCGCCGCGCGCAGGTTCTTCAGCCGCGAGGTCTGCCAGCCCTGGTCCAGCGGGCCGCCCTCGGTGGCGCCGGCCAGGCCTTCGCGCTGGCGCGCGTTGCGGGTGTAGTCATAGGACACCGAGGTGCGCGAGGTGCCCCAGTCCCACTTGCCGCGATGGGTCAGGCCCAGCGTCTCGCGGTACAGCGCGTTGGTTTCCTTGCCGTACAGCGTGTCGCTGAATTCCGAGGTGGAGTTCAGCATGGTGTCGCCGGCGTATAGATTGCCCTGGCGGCTGAAGGCCGCCTCGAAATCCAGCGTGTTGCTGGCGTTCGGACGCCAGGAGAAGACCGTGTTCAGGTCCTGGTTGATCACGCCCTCGCGGCCGGCCGACTCGGCCTTGCCGTCGGCGTTCATCGCGGAATTGCCGGCGTTGATGTTGCGGGCGTCGGCGTTGGTCTTGTTGTAGTTGCCGTACAGGCGGAAGCTGAGCGTGTCGCTGATCGGGCCGCTCAGGCGCAGACCGACGCGGTTGGTATTGCCTTCGTCGCTGTTCTCGGGCTGGTTCAGGTAGTAGGTGACCGAGCCGCTGAACTTGTCGGAAGGGCGCTTGGTGATGATGTTGACCACGCCGCCCATCGCGCCCGAGCCGTAGCGCGCCGCGGCGGGGCCGCGCAGCACTTCGATGCGTTCCACTTCCTCGGCCGGCACCCAGTTGCTGTCGCCGCGCGTGTCGCGGTCGCCGTCCCAGCCATAGCGCACAGAGTTGCGCGACGATGCCGGCTTGCCGTCGATCAGGATCAGCGTGTTTTCCGGTCCCATGCCGCGGATGTCGATCTGGCGGTTGTTGCCGCGCGAGCCGCTGGCGCTGTTGCCGGTCAGGTTCACGCCGGGTTCGCGGCGGATGATGTCGGACAGGTCGTTGACCGGCGGGCGGCGGGCGATTTCCTCGGCCGTGATGACGGACACGCCCAGCGCCTCCTTGACTTCTTCCTCGGCGGTGCCGAGCACCTGCACGGCGGACATCTGCTGGATCTGCGAGGGATCCTGCACCTGCGTGGCCTGCTGGGCGCCGGCGGCGCCCGCGTACAGGGCGCAGAGCAGGGCCGCCGCCGCGTAGTTCAGGGGTGGGCTCGATAGGGACACTTTCTTCTCCGATTGCTGCGGGGCTGGTTCGCCCTGGGGCGAGTGGCGTTTGCGCAACGGACCGGCCCGCGGCCTGCCCAAGCGTTACCACTCATGATTTAATGAGAACGATTGTTATTAACAGCGACCAGGATTATGTCAGTGCGCGGGCCGAGCCGCCTTTGCGGCGCCACCACAAGCGTTTGCGATATCCCCAATACGCCCCATCCCGAGGCGCGGCCGGCCCCGGCGGGCCGGGCGGCGTCCATCCACGACGTACGCCACTACCAGGGCGTCGCCTCGCCCCATGCCGTGAGCGCGCCGCTGCTGGACGGCTTGTGCGAGGTGTCGGTGCTGTCGCCGGGCATGTGGTTGCGCCGCGTCGACGCGCGCGACCTGCAGGGGGCCAGCGTGCGCATGCCGCTGCGGCCCGGGCTGCACGTGGCGCTGGTGGTGGGCGGGCAGGTCAGCGTGGAGACCGGCGGCCAGCGGCTGCGGCTGGGGCCGGACGGCGAGGGCGCCGTGCGCGGCCTGCTGCTGTCGGCGGCAAGCCCGGACGTGGTGCTGCGGGAATCGAGCCGTGGCGACACCGAGCGCACCATCGCACTGCACCTGGAGCCGCCATGGCTGGAACGGCATCTGCGCGTCGGCGATGGTCCGGGGGTGGGCGGGTTCATCCGGCGCCACCTGGCGCTGCACACTTGGCAGGCGTCGGCCCGGGCGCTGGCGCTGGCCGCCGAGATGCTGCGCCCGCCGCCCATGTCGCCGGCGCTATGGCGCCTGTATCAGGCGTCCCGCGCGCTGGACATCGTGGTGGAGGCGCTGGGCCAGGTCGAAGGCGGCCAGGGGAGCGATGCCGTGGCGCTCAGCCAGCGCGACCGCCGGCGCATGGCCGAGGTGCGCGCGCTGCTCGATGGCGGGCAGGCCGATGGCTGGTCGCTGAGCGATATCGCGGCCCGCGCCTGTGTCAGTGTCAATACCCTGCAACGGCACTTCCGCGCCATGTGGGGCACCACCGTGGCCCAGTACCAGCGCGACGGCCGGCTGGACCGCGCGCGGCTGGCGCTGGAACGGGACGGCGCCAGCGTGGCCGACGCCGCCTGGCTGGCCGGCTACGGCAGCGCCGCCAATTTCGCCACCGCGTTCCGGCGCCGCTACGGCGTGTCGCCGGGCCAGTTGCGCGGGTCGCGCCGCTGAGACGGCGCGCGGCCGCCCGGGATGCCTGTCCCGTTCACGGGGCCGGCATCCGGCGCGCGCCGGCCGGAGCCGCGCCCGTCACGGATACACCAGGGCGGGCTTGTCCTGGTAGCGCGCCGGGAAGACCTTGGCCAGGTTCTCCACCTTTGGCACGTCGTTGACCATGATGTACATGCTGTACGGATGGCGCACGAGATAGTCCTGGTGGTAGTCCTCGGCGCGATAGAAGGCCTTGAGCGGCTCGATCGTGGTGGCTATCGGCTTGCCGTAGACGCCCGCGTGGTTCAGCTGCGCGATATAGGCCTCGGCCACCTGGCGCTGGCCGTCGCCGGCGGGAAACACGGCGGAACGGTACTGGGTGCCGGTGTCGGGGCCCTGGCGGTTGAGCTGGGTCGGGTCGTGCGCCACCGAGAAATAGATCTGCAGCAGCTGGCCGTAGCTGACCTGGGCCGGGTCGTAGGTGATCTCCACGGCTTCGGCGTGGCCGCTGCGGCCGCCGCTCACCGTGTCGTAGTTGGCGGTGGACGCCTGTCCGCCCGCGTAGCCGGAGACGGCCGAGCTGACGCCCTTGACGTGCTGGAACACGGCCTGCACGCCCCAGAAGCAGCCGCCGGCCAGCACGGCCTTCTCCTGCGCGGCGCCGGCGGGCGCGTCTTGCGCGGGAGGCGGGATCAGGACGGCGGCCTCGGCCGCGGCGGCAATGCCGGGCAGCGTGGCGGCGAGGGCGCAGGCGGCCGTCAGCAGGCCGGGAAGTTTACGCGACAGGAATGAGGCAGGCATGGCGATGGATCCTAGGGTTGGGTAGCGAGGCGGCGTGCGTGTTTCAGGCCTGCGCCGTGAAGCGCAGCGCGACGCCGTTCATGCAGTAGCGCAGCCCGGTCGGGCGCGGGCCGTCGTCGAAAACGTGTCCCAGGTGGCCGCCGCAGTTGGCGCAATACACCGCCGTGCGGACCATGCCGAAGGTGCGGTCCTCGGTTACGCCCACGGCGTCCGGCAGGGGCTGCCAGAAGCTGGGCCAGCCGGTGCCGCTGTCGAATTTGCGGTCCGACGAGAACAGCTTGTGGGCGCAGCCGGCGCAGGCGTACAGGCCCTTGCGGTGCTCGTTGTTCAGCGGGCTGGAATAGGGCCGTTCGGTGGCCTCGCGCCGCAGCACCTCATATTCCTCGCGGCTGAGCCGTTCGCGCCATTGCGCGTCGCTGAGCGCATAGGGAAACGAGGCGGCGGCCGGCTGCGCGGCGCGGCTGCCCAATGCGGGGGCCAGCGCGGCGGCCAGCGCCGCCGCCGCGCCCGTGCCCAGGAAGCGTCTGCGTCCCAGTGTCATGGCTTGCTCCTTGCTTGTATCGCGGGACCGGCCGGCGCCTGGTCGTGGCGCGTCCGGGCCGGTCCCGCTCCATGTCGGTGATGGCGCGCTTCGCGCGCGCCGGCTGGCTTACTTGGACATGCCATCCTTGCTCATGCCGTCCTTGGACATGCCGCCTTTCGACATGCCGTCCTTCGACATTCCGTCCTTGGCCATGCCGTCCTTGGCCATGCCGCCCTTGGACATGCCATCCTTCGACATGCCGTCCTTGCTCATGCCGTCCTTGGACATCGCATCCTTGGCCATGCCGTCCTTCTTCATGCCATCCTTGCCCATGGCGTCCTTGGACATGCCGCTTTTCTGCATGCCGTCCTTGCCCATGTCATCGGCGGCGTGCGCGGCGACCGCGCCGAAGGCCAGGCACAGGGAAAACGCGGCGGTGGTGAGAGTCTTCATGATGATTTCCTTCAATGGTGATAAGTGCGGGAGAAAAAGAGCGAGATCCACCTAGCTGCCGCCGAACCAGTTGTAGCCCTGGTCCTCCCAGTAGCCGCCCGGGTAGGTGTTGGTGACGAAGATCGCCTGGATATGCTTGGGGTTCTTGTATCCAAGCTTGGTGGGCATGCGCAGCTTCATCGGGAAGCCGTATTCCGGCGGCAGGGTCTTGCCGTCGTAGGTCAGCGCCAGAATGGTCTGCGCATGCAAAGCGGTGGGCATGTCGATGCTGGTGTAGTAGTCGTCGGCGCACTTGAAGCCCACGTAGCGCGCGCTCAGGTCGGCGCCGACGCGCTTGAGAAAGGCCGAGAACGGCACGCCGCCCCATTTGCCGATGGCGCTCCAGCCTTCGACGCAGATGTGGCGCGTCACCTGGTCGATCTGCGCCATCTGCCGCAGCTCATCCAGCCGCCACTGGCGCTTGTCCGCGACCAGGCCGCTGACTTCCAGGCGGAACGATTCCTCGTCCACGTGCCGGACCTCGTCGATGCCGTAATAGGCATTGAACGGAAACGGCCGCGTGATCATCGATTCCGGATAGGTGGGCGCGAGCTTGTTGGGGTCGAACAGCCAGGCCTGCACGCGGTCGTTCCAGCGCGAGACGACGCCCAGCGCCTTTTCCGCGCTTTCGTTGTCCGACAGCGAGCAGCCGGACAGCATGGCCAGGCCGCCCAGGGTCAGTCCACGACTCAGGAAGGCGCGGCGGGCGGGCGCGTCCAGGCGACGCTCCACCAGGCGCGAGGCTTCGCGCAACACGGCCGGGCCGTCGATGCCGGGCAGGGACAGGGGTTTGCGGGGCTTCACGTGGGACTCCTTACTTTCCGCGGATCATGGCGAGCAGGCTGCGCGGCACCAGCGCCACCATCGCCAGGTGGACGACGACGAAGGCGACCAGCAGCGCCATCGCATAGAAATGGATATGGCGCGCCATCTCGTAGCCGCCCAGCAGTTCGCGCAGCACGCTGAACTGCACCGACTTCCACAGCACCAGCCCGGACAGCACCAGCACCGTGATATCCAGCATCACGAACAGATAGGCCAGCCGCTGCACCTGGTTGTAGCGGCGCGGATCGGCGTGCGAGAGACGGCCGCGCAGGGCCGAGTCCAGGTCGGCGAGCACGCCGCGCGGGCTCAGGGGGAAAAACTTGCGGCGCAGCCGGCCGCTGGCCAGGTTCAGCGCCAGGTACAAAAGACCGTTCAGGCCCAGCAGCCACATGCCGGCGAAATGCCATTGCAGGGCGCCGCCCAGCCAGCCGCCCAGCGTGTAGTCGCGCGGGAAGCTGAAGTCGTAGAGCGGCGAGGCGTTGTAGATGCGCCAGCCGCTGGCGATCATCACCAGCACCGCCAGCGCGTTCAACCAGTGCGTCAGGCGCAGCCAGCCGGGGTGGATGGCGGGCGTCGGCGGGGCGGCGGGATTCGGGGGGACGGTCGTGGCGGTCATGGCGGTTTCCTGGGCGGCTGGCTTCGATTGACGCCATTCTTTCCCCGGGGCCGTATCCAAGTCCTCACGCAAACTTCAAAAAAATGTGATAACTCGGCCGCGCCGATTGGCGACAATAGCGCTATCCCATCGCCCGAGCCCCCCATGGAACCCTCCCGCCGCGTGCTGATCGTCGAGGACGACGCCCATATCGCCGAATTGCTGCGCATGCACCTGCGCGACGAAGGCTACGCGGTCGAGCATGCCGCCGACGGCCATGAAGGCATGCGCCGGCTGGAAGAGGGTGGCTGGGATGCGCTGGTGCTGGACCTGATGCTGCCGGGCGTGGACGGCCTGGAGATCTGCAAGCGTGCGCGCGGCATGGCGCGCTACACGCCCATCATCATCACCAGCGCCCGTTCCAGCGAGGTGCACCGGATCCTGGGCCTGGAGCTGGGCGCCGACGACTACCTGGCCAAGCCCTTCTCGATGCTGGAGCTGGTGGCGCGGGTGCGGGCGCTGCTGCGCCGCAGCGACGCGCTGGCGCGCAA
This sequence comes from Achromobacter sp. 1011811831, assembly GCF_059760905.1. NCBI lineage: Bacteria > Pseudomonadati > Pseudomonadota > Betaproteobacteria > Burkholderiales > Alcaligenaceae > Achromobacter > Achromobacter sp. 1011811831. The sequence continues at coordinate 23,415 of NZ_JCBANG010000055.1, read as the reverse complement.
CGCCCGCATGGACGCGGGCTCGCTGGAGTTGCACGGCCTGTCCATTGATCCGGTGGCGCGCACCGTGCTGCTGGACGGACGCGCGCTGGACCTGACGCCGCGCGAGTTCGACCTGCTGCATTTCTTCGCCCGCCATCCCGACAAGGTCTATTCGCGGCTGGACCTGCTGAACCAGGTCTGGGGCTACCAGCACGAGGGTTACGAGCACACCGTCAACACGCACATCAACCGGCTGCGCACCAAGATCGAGGACGACCCGTCCGAGCCGCGCCGCATCCTCACCGTCTGGGGGCGCGGCTACAAGTTCGCCGCCGCGCCCGGCGCGCAAGGAGACGCGGCATGATCAAGCGCCTGAGCCTGACCCAGCGCCTGTCCGCCGTCTTCGCGCTGTTGTTGCTGGCCTGCTGCGGCGCGTCGGCCTGGCTGCAGATGGCGGCCAATACCCGTTACGAGCAGGAAGTGGTGCAGCGCCTGTCGGGCGGGCTGGCCGGGCATATCGCCGGCGCCAACGAACTGATGGATGCCCAGGGCTGGAAGCCCGAGGCGGTGCGCGCGCTGTTCGACAAGCTGATGGCCGTGAATCCGGCGGTCGAGGTCTACCTGCTGGACCTGGATGGCCGCGTCGTCGGCGACGCCGCGCCGCCGGGACAGCTCAAGCTGGACCGCGTCGACCTGGCGCCGCTGCGGCGCGCGCTGGCCGGCGGCATGCTGCCCATCATGGGCGACGATCCGCGCAACGCCGGCGCGCGCAAGGTCTTCAGCGTGGCGCCGGCGCGAGCCGGCGGCAAGGACATCGGCTACGTCTACGTGGTGCTGCAGGGCCAGGCCCACGATGAGCTGGCCATGGCCGTGTCGCGCAGCACCGTGCTGCGCACCACGCTGTGGTCGATCGCGCTGGTGGCGCTGCTGGGCCTGGTGGCCGGCCTGGCCGCCTTCGCCCTGATCACGCGGCCGCTGCGCGGATTGACGCGCGCGGTGCGGGCCTTCGACGGCGGCGACAGCGGCGCGCTGGCGGCGCTGGAGGATGGCGGCGGCAGGGACAGCGACAGGGACTGTGGCAAGGATGGCGCCCCGGACGCCGCCCGGGGCGGCGACGAGATCGTCGCGCTGCGGCGCAGCTTCGCGCAGATGGGCCGCCGCATCTCGGAGCAATGGCGCGAGCTGACGCGCCAGGACCAGCAGCGCCGCGACATGGTCGCCAACATCTCGCACGACCTGCGCACGCCGCTGACCTCGCTGCACGGTTATCTGGAAACGCTGCGGTTGAAGGACGCCACGCTCGAAGCCGACGAACGCCGCCGCTACCTGGATATCGCGCTGGCGCAGAGCCGCAAGGTGGGCCGGCTGGCGCAGGAGCTGTTCGAGCTGGCAAGGCTGGAGTCCGGGCTGGTGCGGCTGGAGCCGGAAGTGTTCTCGCTGCCCGAGCTGATGCACGACGTGGCGCAGAAGTTCGAGCTGGCCGCCGAGGCGCGGCGGCAGCGGCTGCATATGGAAATCCCGCCGGACCTGCCGGCGGTGCGGGCCGACCTGGGCCTGATCGAGCGGGTGCTGACCAATCTGCTGGATAACGCCATCCGCCACACGCCGCCGGGCGGCGACATCGCGCTGCGGCTGGCGCGGCTGCCGCAAGGGCTGCGGGTGCAGGTCGCCGACACCGGCGAAGGCATTCCCGCCTCGCTGCGCGCGGGCCTCTTCACGCGCGCCTCGGCGCTGAGTCATGGCGCGCGCGACGGCGGCGGGTTGGGACTGGTGATCGTGCAGCGCATCCTGCAACTGCACCAGAGCGAGATCCGGCTGGTGGACCGCGAGGCGCCGGGCGCCTTGTTCCAGTTCGACCTGCCGGCCGCGCGCTAGCGGGCGCCGTGGCGCGGGCGGGAACGCGCCAGGGCGAATACACTGGTTCGTTCAAGCCTGCCTGCCGCCTGGCGCGCGGGCCTCCGGAAAGAATCCATGTCCAAGCTGAAATCCGTCCTGTTGCTGTGCGCCCTGGCCGGCGGCGCCTACCTGTGGTTCCAGCTGTCCAATCTGCACATCGCCATCGGCGAGCGCGCGACGGGCGGCTATGACGGCGCGTCCACCCGCTCGCCTGAGGAAGTCAACAAGGCGGTGCGCGAGGCCGAGGAAGCAGCCGCGAAGGCGCAAGCCGCGCGGCCCGAAGCGCAGCGCGGCAACCAGGCCGGGCCGCGTTAGGCCGGGCCGCGCTAGGCGGGGCCGCGCTAGGCCGGGCCGCGCTAGGCCAGGTCGCGCTTCGCGGTCGCCTCCACCCGGCTGACCCGGCCCGCGCCGGCATCCACGTCCAGCAGATCGCCATCGGCCACGGCATCGAGGATGCCGGGCACGCTGGCCAGCGCCGGTATGCCGAACTCGCGCGCCACGATGGCGCCATGGGACAGATAGCCGCCGGCCTGCATGACCAGCGCGCTGGCGCGCAGGAACAATGGCGTCCAGGCCGGATCGGTGGACGGCGCCACCAGCACGCCGCCCGCCGGCATGGCCAGTCCGGCGGCCGGATCGCGGGCCACGAAGGCGGGGCCGCGCGCATGGCCTGCCGCCACCGGCGTGCCGCGCCAGCTGTCGGCGCCGGGATCGATTTCGGCCTCGGCGCTGCGTTGCGTGGACGGGCCGGCCAGCGCGCCGCCGTCGCTTTCCTCCACCACGTCGGGGTCTTCCGCGCCCGCCCATTGTTGCAGCTGTGTCCTGCGCCACGCGGCGCGCCGGGCCGCCGCGTCCGCCGGCAGCGCGCCGTCGGCCAGGGCCAGCAATTCCTCGACGCTCAGGTGGAACACATCGTCGGGCGCGGCCAGGCCGCCGGGGCCGGCGCAGCGTTCGCCCAGCGCCAGCGCGCAGCGCCTGGCGGCGGCGACGTAGCCGACCAGCACGCTGCGCGCGGCCTCGCGCTGGCGGCAGTCCAACCGCGCGCCGGCGATCAGCAGCCGCGCCAGCGGCCGCTTCCAGCGCGGCAGCGCCGCGTTCAGCGTCCGCCAGGCCGCAAGCGCGGCGGCCTCCTGGCGCGCACGCAGCGCGGCCGGGTCGGCGCCGATCAGGTTCAGCACGCTGTCCAGCAGATAATCCGGCGCTTCGCGCCAGCGCGGATGACGCAGATAGGTTTCGTAGACGGCGCGATGGCCGTAGCGCTCCAGGAAGTCCGCGAAGGCGCGGCGAAACGGGCTGTCTGGCGGCAGCGCGTCGCGCCAGTCCGAGCCGCGCCGGTCGGGTGCGCGCAGCCAGGCCAGCGCCGCCGCATCGTCGCGCGCCAGCGCGGCCAGATCCATCAGCGCGTAGCTCTGGGCGGCCGTCACGCTGGGCGCGCCGCCAGCCATGAGCGCGGCGGTGAGCGCGTGGCTCTGGCCAGGGCAGGCCGCCTCGACCAGTTCCAACAGTTTCGACAGGGTGCCGCCGGCCGAGCCTTGCAGGAAGAACAGGTCGTCGGCGGACAGCAGCGCGGTGAATTGCTCGCGCAGCCGTCGGCCCAGCGCCGCGGTGTCCTCGGGCAGGGCTTCCCCGGCCCAGGCGCGGGCGCGCGCGGCCTGTCGCGGCAGCCCGGTATTGGCGGCCAGCCGAATGGGAATGGCGCGGCGGCTGTAGGTCAGGATGCGCCAGCCGTGCAGCCACTTGCGCGCGCGGACGATGGCCGGCGCGGCGATGGCCGGCTGCGGTCCGCCCAGCATGCTGTTGGTGAGCGGGGGCGCGACGCCGAGCGCGTCGTAGGCCAGCCACTGGATCGTGGACGCGTCCAGGTAGACCCGGCCGTGGAACAGCCGGGCCAGCGCCACGCCGGGCCGGGGGCGGTAGCCGGCCAGCTCGAAGCCGCGATTCAGCACGCGCAGGCACATGACGCGCAGCGCCTCCCATTCCAGCGCCGACACCGCATAGGGCAGCACCTCGCGCGTGTTGCCGCGCGACCAGTACGAGGGCTGGCCGCGCAGCCCGTCATAGGCATGGCGCGCCGCGGCGGTGATGGGGCGCGCCTGCAGGATCCAGAAACGCTGGCCGTCCCAGGCCCATTCCAGGTCGTGGCCCTGCGCCGAGTAGTCCAGCGCGCGGGCCGCGTCCCGGGCAATCGCGCCCAGCGCTTCGGCCTGGGCCGGCGTCAGCGTGGCGGCGCGCGCCTCATCGTCCTGGGTGGGCCGCAGTCCGGTGCCCTGGCCATCGGCCAGCGGCCGGCTGGCCTGGCGCTTGGCGCCGATGCTGCTGGCGATCAAGCGCCACGACAGCGTCTTCGCGTCCTCCCGCAGCCGGTACTCGTCACCCTCGGCCTGGCCGCTGACCAGCGCCTCGCCCAGGCCCCAGCTGGCGTGGATCAGCATCTCGTCATGGCGGCCGCCGACCGGATCGCGGGTGAAGGCGATGCCCGAGACGCGCGCCTCGATCAGCGGCATGACCACCACGGCCATGGCGCCGTCGCCGGCCAATCCCAGCCGTTCGCGATAGGCCCGCGCCTGCGGCGTTGCGGCCGATTCCCAGATGCGGCGCGCGGCCTCGAACGCCGCATCGGCGCCGCGCACGTTCAGGCAGGACAGATGGATGCCGGCAAACGACGCGCCCGCCGAATCTTCCTGCGGCGCGGACGAGCGCAGCGCCAGCGGCAGGTCGAGCCAGCCGCGCGCCTCCAGGGCCTGGCGCAAGGCCTGTCGCGCCGACGGCGACAGGCCGCCGTCGACGGCGCGCTCGCGGCTGGCCTGGGCCGACAGCACGAAGCCATCGGGCACCGGCACGCCCATGCGCGCCATCATCGCCAGCTGCCAGCCCTTGCCGCCGGCCAGTGCCGGGCCGGCCTCGGCGGCAGCGGTCCAGTCCAGCGTCAGCGCGCTCATGCGGGGCTCCCGGCGCCTTGCGTGAACAGGCTGACGACGGCGTCGAACTCGCGCTTCAGGCTGGCGCGGGGATCGGCCAGCCAGCGGGTCAACGCGCCCAGGTGCAGCAATTGCAGGTGATGGGCGAGCTGCGCGGCGGGCAGGTCGGTGCGCAGTTCGCCGGCGGCCTGGCCGGATTCGATCAGCGCGGCGAACAGCGTGTGCATGCCGCTGCGCGGATGGCGGGCATCGTCCTGGCCAGCGGGTTGCGCGGCCGCCAGCCGATAGTGCAGATAGGGCGCCATGTAGGCGCGGTGCGCCTCGGACCAGTGGGCGGAGGCGTGCAGCGTCTTGGTCAGGCGCTGGACGAAGCCGGGCAGCTTCATCAGCCGGGGCAGCAGGTCGCGCGCCGAGTCGGCCAGCTGCTGGTGGAAGTAATGCGCCAGCAACGCTTCCTTCACGGGGAAGTGATTGTACAGCGTGCCCTTGGAGACGCCGGCCTGCGCCGCGATCTGCTCCATCGTGACGCCGTCATAGCCGTGGGTCTCGAACAGCGTGTAGGCGCTGCGGGTCAGCAGGTCCAGGGTCTGCAGGCGCTTGCGCTCGCGCAGGCCGGGCGCGGCATCCGGTTCGGAAGAGGACATGGCGATCCATGAATTATTGAACGACGAATAATATTGTACGTCGTTCAATAATTTTGGAAAGCCCGGGAACCGCCGGAATGCATTCCCGGCGGACGAAGGATCAGGCCGCCGTGGTCGGCATGTTCCCGTGCAGCAGATAGTCCATCAGTTCGCGCACGGAGCGCATGGCGTTGCCGAAGGGCAGCTTGGACGCGCCACGGAAGAACAGGCCTCGGCCGACTTCGCCGCGCATGGCCGCCGCCAGCTTCAGGTCGATGCAGAACTGGCCGAAGCGCGAGATGCCGTCGCGCATGCCGCACTGGGTCAGGCAGTCCATGCGCTGGCTGCAGCGCCGCTCGTCGCAGCGGGCGTTGGCCTGCAGCGTCTTTTCCTGCTTCAGGTAGCGCGTCAGCCAGGGCGTGGCGACGGCGCGCGCCGGCAGGCCGGCCACGCTGGTGAACTCGGCCAGCTTGTCCGGGTCGGCCCCGATCAGCACGCGCTTGAAGTTCTCGTGCGCGTCGCCTTCCTGCGTGACGGCGAAGGCGGTGCCGACCTGCACCGCGTCGGCGCCGTTGTTGAGCCAGTGGCGTACCTGCTCATGGCTGCCCACGCCGCCGGCCACGATCAGGCGTGGCGCGTCGCGGCCCAGTTGCAACTCCTGGAACAGCTTGTGGCATTCGGCCAGCACGCGCTTGAAGTCGAAGCGCTCGTCGTGAACGTCCTCCAGCTTGGCCGCGCCCAGGTGGCCGCCGGCATGGCCGGGATGCTCGATCACCACGGCGTCGGCCATGCGGCCTTTCTTCAGCCATTTCTTCAGCACCACGGCCACGCCGCGCGCCTCGGACAGGATGGGGATGAGCGAGACCTTGGGGTGGTCCGCCGTCATCTCGGGCAGGTCCATCGGCAGGCCGGCGCCCATGACGATGGCGTGCGCGCCGCTTTCGCAGGCCTGGCGCACCAGCGCGGGATGGTCGCGCACGGCCTTCATCACGTTGACCGCGACCAGGCCGCGGCCCTGCGACAGGTCCAGCGCGGCGCGCACTTCGCGGTCCAGCGCCTCCAGGTTGGCCTGGGTGATCAGCTCGCGGTCGCGGCAATGCTCGGTCTTCTCGACCAGGTCGGGATGGTGGTGGCGCAAATCGACGCTGGCGATGGTGCCCACCGCGTTCTGGCTGGCGACCGCGCCGGCGAGCCGGTGCGCGGACACGCCGACGCCCATGCCTCCCTGGACGATGGGCAGCAGCTCGCGGCCGGCTAGGGAGAGGGATTTGAACCACGTCATGTTGAGAGAGCCTTTCATTGGAACAGTGTTTGGAGGCTAGGCGATCGCGATCGCGGGCGTGTTGCGCGAAATCAAATCCGCGCATGAAGCCGCTTCAGGCGTTAAGCGCCGCTAGTGTGCTGTCCCGTAGGTACGTCCGCATGACGAAATTCATCCATAGGCGTCAGGGCTAGGCGCAAACCGCAGTGATACCCGTAGGTATCACGAGGATTTGCAACGACGCCATGGCGGCTAGGGGTGGATTTCGTGCGGGCGTATCTGCGGGACAGCACATTAACGGCACGCGAACTCGTCAAACCAGCCGCGCAGCGTTTCCTGCGCGCCTGGGCTCAGGCGCGAGGCCGCCGCCGACGTCGGGCTGCTGCGCGCGTTCTGCACCGCGAAGCGCCGCACGCCGCGCCGCGCCAGTTCGCGCGCCAGCGCCAGCAACCGGGCCTCGTCCAGCCAGTCGGGATGCCAGGTGATGCGGCATTCGAATTCCACGCTGGACGCCAGCAGCAGCGTCAGGCAGGCCTGCGCCGGCCGTTGCGATTCGCGCCGGCCGGTGATGTCGTCATAGCCCTGGGCGTCGGCCTTGATGTCCAGGCCGACCCAGTCCAGGTGGCGCAGCGCATCGGCCAGCCGCAGCGGATAGATGCCCGCCGTGTGCAGGCCGATGCGGTAGCCCATGCGCCGCGCATCGCGGATCATGGCCGGCAGGCGGGGCTCGCTCAGCGGTTCGCCGCCGGAGAACACCACCGCGTCCAGGAGGCCCTGGCGGGTGGCCAGGAAGGCGCGCACCTCGCGCCAGTCGTAGCGCGCGGCGCGGGTCTGCAGTTCCGGGTTGTGGCAGTAGTGGCAGCGCCAGGGGCAGCCGGCGATGAAGACCACGGCGGCCAGCGTGCCGGGCCAGTCCACGGTGGAGAAAGGGGTCAGCCCGCCGACGGCGGGCGAATGGCGCGGCAGCGGCTGCGCGGCGGGCAGCGGCGGCGTGGCGTGGGCGCGGGCGGTGTGCAGGCGCGAACCGGCCCGGGGGCCGGCCGCCGCCTCAGGCGCGGGGTTCGACGAAGAAGCGGCGCTCATTGAACTCGCCTTGCTTGCCGGTGTTGAACGAAGAGACGGGCCGGTGATAGCCCATGACGCGGGTCCAGACTTCGCAGCGCACGCGCTGGCTGTCGTCCAGGACCGGCGCGGCGGCGGCCTGGGGCGAGGATGGCGCGGTCATCAGGGTTTGCATGGTGGGGCTTCCTTCTGGGTACGGCGCCGGGCGGTCTGTCCGGCGCGGGGGGATGGCACGCTAGGCCGGGGCGTGGCAGGCCGATTGCCTGGCCAGCAGTTCGGCGTCGCACTTGGGGCAGAACTCGTGGTGCCCGGCCAGGTAGCCGTGCGTGGGGCAGATCGAGAAGGTCGGCGTGACCGTAATGTAGGGCAGCCGGAAATTCGCCAGCGCGCGCCGCACCAGCGCCTTGCAGGCGTCGGCCGAGGACACGGCCTCGTTCATGTACAGGTGCAGCACGGTGCCGCCGGTGTACTTGCCCTGCAGCGCCTCCTGCTGCGCCAGCGCCTGGAACGGATCGTCGGTGTAGCCCACCGGCAGCTGGCTGGAGTTGGTGTAGTAGGGCTGGGCCTCGGTGCCGGCCTGCAAGATATCGGGATAGCGCTTGCGGTCCTCGCGGGCGAAGCGGTAGGTGGTGCCCTCGGCCGGCGTGGCCTCCAGGTTGTAGAGGTGGCCGGTCTGCTCCTGGAACTCGGTCATGCGCGCGCGCACCCGGTCCAGCAGGCGCAGCGCCAGCGCGTGGCCGGCGGGCGTGGTCAGGTCGTCGGCGTCGCCGCTGAAGTTGCGGACCATCTCGTTGATGCCGTTCACGCCCAGCGTGCTGAAGTGGTTGCGCAGCGTGCCCAGGTAGCGCCGGGTATACGGATACAGGCCCTGGTCGATGTAGCGCTGCACCACCTTGCGCTTGGTCTCCAGCACGTCGCGGCCCAGTTCCAGCAGGCGGTCCAGCCGCGCCATCAGGCCGGCCTCGTCGCCCCGGTGCAGGTGGCCCAGGCGCGCGCAGTTCACCGTCACGACGCCGACCGAGCCGGTCTGCTCGGCCGAGCCGAACAGGCCGTTGCCGCGCTTGAGCAGCTCGCGCAGGTCCAGCTGCAGGCGGCAGCACATGGAGCGCACCATGTGCGGCTCCAGGTCCGAATTCAGGAAATTCTGGAAATAGGGCAGGCCGTAGCGCGCCGTCATCTCGAACAGGCGCGTGGTGTTGGGATGGTCCCAGTCGAAGTCGGGCGTGATGTTGTAGGTCGGGATGGGGAAGGTGAAGGCGCGTCCCTTGGCGTCGCCGGCCATCATCACCTCGATGTAGGCGCGGTTGATCATGTCCATCTCGGCCTGCAGGTCGCCATAGGCGAAGGGCATTTCCTCGCCGCCGATGTAGGGGATCTGCTCGCGCAGGTCGGCAGGGCAGGTCCAGTCGAAGGTCAGGTTGGTGAAGGGCGTCTGCGTGCCCCAGCGGCTGGGCACGTTCAGGTTGTAGATCAGCTCCTGCATCGATTGCTTGACGTCGGCGTAGGTCATCGCGTCGCGGCGGATGAAGGGCGCCATGTAGGTGTCGAAGGAGCTGAAGGCCTGCGCGCCAGCCCATTCGTTCTGCAGCGTGCCAAGGAAGTTGACGATCTGGCCGATGGCGGCCGACATGTGGCGCGGCGGCGTGGCCTCGACCTTGCCGGGGATGCCGTTGAAGCCTTCGGTCAGCAGCTGGCGCAGCGACCAGCCGGCGCAATAGCCGCTGAGCATGTCCAGGTCGTGGATGTGGATGTCGCCGTCGCGGTGGGCCTGGCCCGCCTCGGGGGTGAAGACGTTGGACAGCCAGTAGTTGGCCGTGACCTTGCCGGCCACGTTCAGGATCAGGCCGCCCAGGCTGTAGCCCTGGTTGGCGTTGGCGTTGACGCGCCAGTCGCGCTGCTCCAGGTATTCCTCCATCGCGCTTTCCACGTCCACCAGCGTGTGGCGCAGCGAGCGCAGCCGCGCGTGCTGCTCGCGGTGCACGATGTAGGCGCGCGCCGTGCGCCAGTGGCCGGCGCGCACCAGCGCTTCCTCGACATGGTTCTGGATGGTCTCCACGCCGGGGCAGACATTGCCGTCGCGCGTCAGGGCCCCGGCCACCGTGGCGGCCAGCGCCTGGGCGGCTTGCGGATCCAGCTCTCCGGTGCTCCGGCCCGCCGCCGCGATGGCCTGGGCGATCTTGCCGGCGTCGAATCCGACGACGCGGCCGTCACGCTTGAGGATGTGTTCAATCTGCATGGGTGGCACCATATGTAGTGGAGTGCGGAAACTCTATCACCACATATGGTGTTGATCGCGGCGCAGCCGCGCCGGATTTGGCCGGCGCTTGATCGCGCGCAAACCCCACCGGCCGGGCGGGAAAAGACGCAATGCGTCCCCTCAAGCGCCGTTCGGCGGCACCCTGAAGTTGTCGGTGATGCGTTTTTCAGCGCGTCGCAGCCGGCGCATCAAGGCCGCGCCCAGGCGGTGGAGCCAGGGCATGGCGGGGCGCGGCCGGGTTGCGTCCGACGGCGGTTCGATGGCGGGGTGGGCGGTGGCGGCGTGGGAGTGCGGTGTGGATGTGTCGTGATTCATGGAGCAGCATGCTCGGAGATACACTGCCATCCGTAAAGTTGAATGAACTGACCTCAATCGTCAGGAAAACTGATGCGTAACCTGAACCTGGATCAGATCCAGACCCTGATCGCGATCGCCGACCTGGGCACCTTCGCGGCGGCGTCGCAGGCGCTGCATCTGGCGCCGCCCACGATCAGCCTGCACATCAAGGAACTGGAGGCGCGCATGCAGGTTCCGCTGGTGCTGCGCGGCCGGCGCCAGGCGGGACTGACGGCGGCGGGCCAGGCGCTGGTCGAGGAAGGACGCAAGCTGCTGGCCGCCAGCGATGATCTCGTGGACATCGTGCGCCGCCGCGCCGCCGGCAGCGTGGGAGTGGTGAAGGTGGGCGTGTCGGCCGGCGTCGGCATCCGCCTGCTGCCGCTCGTGCTGGAGGCCTTGGGCCGGCGCGCGCCCGGCGTGGACGTGAAGCTGGAAGCGGTGGGTTCGGCCGAGGCGATGTTGCGGTTGCAGGGCGGCACGCTGGACGTGGCCATCGTCGCCAGTCCGCAGCCCGCCACGGCCCAGGTGGCCGTCGTGCCCTGGCGCGACGACGAGATGGTCGCGCTGTTGCCCGCGTCATGGGAAGCGCCCGAGGCTGTCACGCCCGAATGGCTGTCGACGCGGCGCTGGGCCTGCTTCGCGCCGGGCACGCAGATGCACGGCCTGATCGCGTCCTGGTTCGGCCAGGCGGGCTTCAATCCGAGGCCGTTCCTGGCCCTGAGCTATCCGGGCGCGTTGAAGGGCCTGGCGGCGGCCAGCCAGAGCGCGGCCATCCTGCCGTTGGCCGAGGTGGAGGACACGCGAAACACGGACGTGCGATGGCGCGCGCTGTCGCCGCCGCTCAGGCGGCCGATGGCGCTGGCCTATCGCGGCGCGCCCGAGCCGGGCGCGGCGGCGGCCGCCGTGCTGGAGGTGCTGGCCGGATTCGCGGCGTCCTGATGCCCGCGCGCGGGCAGGTTTCGCTAGAAACCGATGCCCACGCCCGCAAGCGAGATCGCCACGGCCAGCGCGGCGGTGCCGGCGGCCGGGCGTGGCGCCCAGGACAGCATGCCGACCCACAGCAGGGCGCCGGCCGACAGCCAGCCCAGCCAGGCGACCACGCCGACGGTGTTGCCCCACAGCGCCACGCAGGGCAGCAGCGCCAGGGCCAGCAGCAGCACGCCGGCGGCGCGCAGCGCGCGCGCATGGCTGGCCGAGGGATCGCGATGCCATACCTGATCGAAATGGCGCGGCATCGCCAGGCTCAGGCAGGCCATGCCGGCGTAGGACGTCAGCAGCGCGAGCAGGATGCCCAGGGCGTCATGCATGCTCATGGGAGACCTCCTGGATGGAGGCGGGCGCGGCGGGCGTTGCGCCGCGCGCCGGACGGGCGGCGGCGGGCTTGCGCCGGGCGACGCGCCATGCGCCCCAGGCCGCCAGCATGCCGAAGGCCAGCGTGGCCAGCTCGACGCCGGCGCTTTCCCAATCGTCGCGCGCGATCTGCGCCGCCAGGTGGTCGCCCACCGCCAGCGGCGACAGCGCCGGCAGCAGCAGGCACAGCGCGGCCAGCAGCGAGAGCTGGATGAGCCAGGCGCGGCGCGGGCTGCACAGCCAGGCATGCAGCAGCGCCAGCGCCCAGGCGCCGAAGAAGGCGCGGATCTCCCAGGCGGCGCGCTGTTCCAGCGTCACCGGCAGCAGGCGGTTGGCCCAGAAATAGGCGATGCAGGCGATGCCCAGGCCCGCCAGCGCGGCCACGTTCAGGCCTTCGATCAGTCGGTACATGCGCGCGGTGGCGGCGCCGAACTCGTCGCCCATCCTGGTGCGACGCTTGACCATGAACAGCACCGCGCCGGTGCCCATCATGGCCGCGCCCGCCAGGCCGCAGACGAAGTACAGCCACTTCATCGCCAGCCCGCCGAACTTCACCATGTGCAGGTCGCTCATGGCCTGCTGCAGCAGCGATGGCGCGCCGCCCGCCACGCCGCCGGCCGGGCGCGAGCGCAGCAGCTCGCCGGTGGCGCCGGAATACTCGGCCATGCCGGTGGTGCTGCTGATGCGCGAACGCGTTTCGGCGTCTTCGTTCCAGCCGTACACGCCGATGCGCATGGCGCCGTCTTCCGGATGGGTGATGACGATGGCGCGCGCTTCCTGGCCGATCAGCTTCTCGGCCCGCGCCACGATGGGCTCCAGCGCCGGCACGGCCAGGGTCTGGCCGGTGCGCGCCGGCGGCGTATCGCCGGTGTATTCGGCCAGGTACTGGCGCTGGGCGTCCGGCCCCGTGCCGTAGACCCCCGCGATGGGGGCCGGCATCAGCGTGAGGCTGGAGATGACGATGCCCGTGTAGGCGATCATGAACTGGAAGGGCAGCGTCAGCACCGCGGCCGCGTTGTGCGCGTCCAGCCAGGAACGCTGCCCCTTGCCGGAACGGAAGGTGAAAAAGTCCTTGAAGATGCGCTTGTGGGTGATGATGCCCGACACCAGCGCCACCAGCATGGCCATGCCGGCCAGGGCCACGATCCACAGCCCGATGCCGGGGCTGTGCAGGGTGTAGTGGAAGTTGACGAAGTGCGCGCCGCCGGCCGTCTGCCGTCCCTCGCCGTGGTGTTCCTCGGGCAGCGGCTCGCCGGTGTCGGGATCCAGTTCGGCGTCGGCGTACTCGTGATTCTGGTCGAACCAGTAGGCCACCAGTCCGTTGTCGTGGTGGCGGTTGACCGGCCAGATTTCCCACATGTTCGCGCCGGCATGGTTGCGGCTCATGTACTGCACGGCCACGTCGAGCCGGCGGCTTCGATCGACCGTGGGCGCTTCGCGCTGCGCGGTCCGCGCTTCCTCGATGGCGTGTTCCGGGTTCATCCAGTGCGAGATGGCTTCGGAGAACACGGCCAGCGTGCCGGTCAGGAACACGGCGTACAGCAGCCAGGAAAACCACAGGCCGGCCCAGGTGTGCAGCCAGGCCATCGAAAGGCGGAAACCGGATTTCAGGGGGGACCTCTTGTTGTTGTGGACGCGGCCGCGAGCCTGCGCCGGGCGCCGGGTTCCGGCTGCTTGTTCGGTAACGAATTAATGATTGTAATTCTTATTACCGAACAAGGAAGCCCCGAGCCGCCCAAGTTCCAAGAGGAGGGAGAAGACAGGCGCGGGCGGCGTCAGTCCAGCGTGATGCCGGCGCGCTTGCCGACGGCACCGAAGGTGGCCACTTCGCTGGAAATCCGGTCGCGGAAGGCCGGGCCCGGCATGAACACCGGCTCCATCGCCATGTCCTCGATGGACTTGCGCACCTGCGGGTCGCGCATGACTTCCTCGACCGCGCGGCCCAGCGTGTCCAGCACCGGCGCGGGCGTCCTTGCCGGAGCCACCAGGCCGTACCAGCCGACCATGGACACCGTGGGCAGGCCGGCCTCGGCGAAGGTCGGCACGTCCGGCAGCTGCGGCGAGCGATGCGCGCCGGTGACGGCCAGCGCGCGCACCTTGCCGGCCTTGGCATGGGGCGCGGCCGACGCCACGGTGTCCACGCCCAGCGCGACCTCGCCGCCGATCAGCGCGGTCACCAGCGGCGCGCTGCCCTTGTACGGGACCGGCGTCATCCTGGCGCCGGCGGCCTCGGCATACATCTCGCCGGCCAGGTGGGGGGCGGAACCCGGACCGAAGGTGCCGTACATCAGCTCGCCCTTGCCGGTCTGCTTGCGGGCCAGCTCGGCCGCTTCGCCGGCCGTGGTCGCGGGCAGGTCCTTGCGCGCCAGCAGCACCAGCGGCGCCAGCGAGACGATGGCGATGTGTTCGTAGCTGCGCAGCGGATCGTAGGGCAGGTCGGTCTTGAGCGCGGGCAGCACGGAATAGGTGGTGCTGCCCGACACCATCAGCGTGTAGCCGTCGGGTCGCGCGCGCGCCACGACCTCGGCGCCGATCACGGTGGACGCGCCGGGACGGTTTTCGATGATGACGGGCTGGCCCAGCTTGCCGGCGAGCTTGCTGGCAAGCAGGCGCGCCACCGAGTCGGTCGCGCCGCCCGGCGTGAAGGGCACGACGATCTTGATCGGCTGTTCGGGATAGGCGGCGTGCGCCGTCGCGCCGCAAGCGGCGGCGGCCAGGGCCAGAGCGGTTGCGGCGGCGCGGGTCTTGATGGACATGGGGTGGTCTCGGCGTCAGGGTCGGAGGGTCGCGGCGGCGTCGCGCAAGGCCGGTCCCTGGTCGCCCAGGTCCCAGAACAGGCCGGCCATGATGGCCAGGCCCTCGCGGGCGACGCTGCCCAGCAGGTGCTCGTTGGGCGCATGCTGCGCGCAGGCCGGGTACGAGTGGGGCACCCAGATCGTGGGCAGGCCCAGCAGGTCGGCGAAGATGTCGTTGGGCAGCGAGCCGCCCAGGTTGGGCAGCAGCGCGGGCCGCTTGCCGGTGCTGCGCTCGATCGAGGCCGCGGCCCAGCGGACCCAGGCGTTGTCCGGGGACAGCCGGGTGGCGCCGGCCTGCGCGCCCAGGCGGATGCGGACCTCGCCGAAGCCGGCCTGGCGCAGGTGTTCGCGCACATGGGTTTCCAGCGCGCGCCAGTCCGTGCCGACCACGAAGCGCAGCTGGCACCAGGCCGAGGCCTCGGGCGGGATGGCGTTGACCGGCTTGGCCGGATCGCCGGCGCCGAAGGTCAGCACGTCCAGGCTGTTCCAGCCGAACACCTTTTCCGAGGCGGACAGGCCGGGCTCGCCCCAGTGCGCGTCGATGGCGGGGTCATCCGCGCCGCCGCCCACGTCCAGCTCGGCCAGGGCTTGCGCCACCGCCAGCGGGATGGGAGGCGGACGCAGGCCGGGCACCGTGATGCGACCGCGCGCGTCCACCAGGGTGGCGATGGCGTGCGCCAGCACGATGGCGGGGTTGGACAGCAGCCCGCCCCAATTGCCCGAGTGGTAGCCGCGCTCGCGCGCGCGCAGCGACAGCTCGAAATTCACCGCGCCGCGCGAGCCCATGAACAGCGTGGGCCGCTCGGCGTGCAGGCGCGGGCCGTCGCTGGCCAGGAAGACATCGGCCGCCAGCTCGTCGCGCCGGGCCGCGCAGAAGGCGGCCAGGCCGGGCGAGCCGGCTTCCTCCCCGGTCTCGATCAGCCAGACGGCGTTGAAGCCCAGCCTGCCGCCGCGCGCGACGATGGCCTGGCGCAGCGCGGCCAGGTTGATGCTGTGCTGGCCCTTGTTGTCGGCGGTGCCGCGCCCGTACCAACGGTCGCCCTCGACGCGCAGCGTCCAGGGGTCGCGGCCGGCGTCCCAGCGCGCCGCGTTGCCGCGCACCACGTCGCCGTGTCCATACAGCAGCACGGTGGGCAGGGCCGGGTCTTCGATGCGCCGCGCCACCAGGATGGGCAGGTCGGCGCCGGCCGGGTTGTCGTGGATGCGACAGGCAAAGCCCAGGCCGGCCAGCAGCGGCGCCATGTCGTCGCGCAGATAGGCGTGTTGCGCGGCCGCCTGGCCGGCTTCCTCGCTCTCGGTCCGGAACGCCACGCGGCGGGCCAGGTCGGCCTGGAGGGTGCCGTCGTCGTACTCTGCGACGGCCTGCATGAGGGCTTGCTGGCGATTCACGATGGTCCTCGTTGCGGATGCGAGGCACAAAGTTATTACGCTTCTTCGCGTGCCACAATTAGATAATTCGCATTTCAAACATGCCATTTTGGCAATGCTTGGGAGTCCGCCGTGATTTCATTGGGCCTGAGGTATTTCCTGGAAGTCGCGCGCAGCGGCTCGATCGCGGCCGCCGCCGGCGCGCAGCACGTGGCAGCCTCGGCGGTCAGCCGGCAGATCGCCAAGCTGGAGGACGAGCTGGGCATCGCGCTGTTCGAGCGCCAGGCGCGCGGCATGGCGCTCAGCGATGCCGGACGGCAACTGGCCGCCTACGCCAGCGCCGCCGCGCTGGAGGCCGAGCGCGTCGCCACCGAGATCCGCCATCGCGGCGCGCTGGGCGACGTGACCGTGCGGCTGGCCTGCACCGAGGGCTTCGCGCATCGCTTCCTGCCGCAGTGCATGGCCGAGTTCAAGCGCCTGCGCCCGCAGGCGCGTTTTCACCTGCGGGTCGAGCGGCCCGAGGAGGTGGGCCGCCTGTTGCTGGAAGGCCTCTCGCAAATCGGACTGCGTTACACCACGGCCCATGATGATCGCCTGTCCACCGAGGTGCTGTGCCGCGCGCCGGTCTATGCGGTGATGTGTCGCCGGCATGCGCTGGCCGGCCGCCGCGGCGTCAGCGTGCGCGACCTGACGCGGCTGCCGCTGTCGCTGGGGGACCAGGGCACCACCGTGCGGCAGCTGTTCGACGCGGCCTGCGCCAATGCCGGGCTGCATATCGAGCCGGCCTATGTATCCAATCATTCCGCCGCCTTCCTGCCCATGCTGGCCGGCAGCGACATCGTGGCCCTGTCCGGCTACCTGACCGTGGGCGGCCAGCTCGACGCGCTGCGCCTGGCCGCCGTGCCGTTCAGCAATCCGGAAATGCGCCAGCGCAGCGTGCAGGCGCAGACGCTGCAGGGGCGCACGCTGCCGGCACTGGCGCGGGAGTTCATGGATCTGCTCGGGCAGCGCCTGGAGCAGGGGCTGCGGGCCAGGGAAGGGTGAGGCCCTGGCCCGCCGGACCTACATCGGATCCAGCGGATAGATCGGCCGGCGCACGCGCTTGAACTCGATCTGGCTGTAGTCCGAGGTGGTGACGCCGTTGCCGGCGCATTCGATGATGGCCGTCGCCATGTCGGCATAGCCCGCGCGCCAGTGCATCCGGCTCTTGAGCGCCAGGTAGCGCTTCTGCGTCGGATCGATGCCGGCCGACAGCAGGCAGTTCACGTCGTAGGGCTCCTGGTGGCCGGAGATCACGACGATCTCGACGCGGCCCGTGTCGATCACCACGGTCAGCCCGGTGTCGTTGAGCGTGCCGCGCCCCATCGGGCCACGGCTGCGGTACAGGCCGTCGAACACCAGCTTGACGCGGCCCGTGACCTCCAGCGGCAGGCTGGGCTGGCGCAGCGCGGGCGCCTGGATCTTGCCGCCCAGCGAGAGCGTGACGGTCTGGCCCACGCCGGCCCGGGCGGCCTGTTGCGCGGCGTCGGGATCATAGATGGCGTAGAAGGCCACGTTGTCCAGTCCCTGGCGCAGGATCTCGGCCAGCACCGTGGTGTTGTCCATCGAGCCGCCCGAGGCCGCGTTGTCGCAATGGTCCAGCAGCACGACGGGTCCTTCTTCGATGCCGGCCGCGCGGGCGACCGAGGGTTGCAGCGTCTCGGAGTGATAGACCCAGTCGGCGCGCGTCTTCCAGGCGCGGTCCAGCAGTTCGTCGCGCAGCTGTTCGGCCTGCGCGGGGCTGGCGTCGGTACAGACCACGGCGCTCAGGCCGGCCTCGCGGATGTCGGCGTGGGGAAAGCCCACGAACACCGACGCGGCCAGCGCCCGGCCCTCGGTCTCCAGCTCGATGCAGCGCGCCTGCAGCGACCGGTTGGGCTCGGCATGGGTGCCCTGGCGCAGCACGTGCGGCAGCATGGGCCGGTTGCCCCAGGCCATCACGGGCCGGATCTCGCCCTTGAGCGCGCGCGCCACGATGCGCGCGGCGCGCACGGCGGCGGCGTGGATGTCGACGTGAGGGTAGGTGTGATAGCCGGATATCACGGTCGCGTGCCTGACCATGTCGTCGTACAGATTGGCGTGCATGTCCAGCGTCACCGCCACCGGGATGTCCGGCGCGATTTCGCGGATGCGGCGCAGCAGGTCGCCTTCGGCGTCTTCCAGGTCGCTGGTCACCATGGCGCCGTGCAGGTCCAGCAGCACCGCGTCGTAGCCGCCGCGCGCCAGCTCGTCCAGCACGGGCTGGCACAGCTGCCGGTAGGTCTGGGCCGTGGCCGGGCCGCTGGGCCAGGCGGCCGCGGCCACGGGAATGGTGACCTCCGCGCCGGTCTCGCGCGCCACGTCCAGGTAGCCGGCCAGGCCGCTGTTGGTGCCGTCGTACAGCGCCACCGCCGCGTCGCCGGAGACGGGTTCGGCGCTGCCGCGGAAGAAGCGCTCCAGCGGGGTGGGGACCGGCGAGAACGTGTTCGTCTCATGCTTGATCATTGCCAATAGCCAACGCATGCTGCCTCCTGTGGATGAAAGGGGAGTGGGCTGCCGGGGGGGCGCAAGACCGTTGCGGCGCGGCGCTCAGGGCGCCTTGCTCACACCCCAGAATACCGGAGCCGGCGCCAGCGGCAGTCCGGATAGCTTGCTGGAATACGCCCGTAGCGGCGTGCTTTGTCCCAGCGGCACGTACAGCCCTTCGTCGATGGCCACGCGCTGCAGCTCGGCGGCGATCTGCTTCTGTTCGGCCGGGTCCGAGCTTAGCGCGTACTGGTCACGCAGGGCCTCGACCCGGGGAAAGTCGGGCCAGCCGTACCAGGCCTTGTCGCCATCGGCCGCGGCCATGGGCGTGCGCACCGGATCGGCCAGGTCGGCGGTGTACATGTTGGTGTTCAGGATGCTCCAGCCGCCGTCGGCCGGCAGCGCCCTGGACGCGCGCCGCGAGGCCACGCTCTGCCAGTCCATGGCCGCCAGGGTGACGTTGAAGCCGGCCTTGCGCAGCGCCTGGGCCATGACCACGGGCTGCGGCGACAGCGAGGCCACGTCGGTGGCATGCAGCATCAGCACGGGCGTGTTGTCGTAGCCCGCTTCCTTCAGTAGCGCGCGGGCCTTGTCGATGTTCGAGGGCACCACCATGTCCTGGCCGGCATCCGCCTGCATCGGCGTGCCGCAGCCCCACAGCGAGGCGCAGGTGCGCCAGTACCTGGGATTGCCGACCAGCGCCTTCATCACGTCCTCCTGGCCGATGGCGTGCATGGCGGCCTGGCGGATCTTCCTGTCGTTGAACGGCGGATGCAGGAAGTTGAAGCGGTACAGCGAATAGGCGGGGCTGGACGTGGCCGGTTCCACCTTGATGCCGGCATCGCCTTCCAGCATGGGCAGCAGGTCGTAGGGGAACTGCTCGACCAGGTCGATCTCGGCGCTCGTCAGGGCATTGGCGGTGGTCAGGTGATCGGGCATCACCAGCCACTCGACCCGGTCCACCTTGACGCGCTTGCCGCCGGCCAGGCCGCTGGCGGGTTCCTGGCGCGGCACGTAGGCGGCGTTCCTGGCGTAGACCGTTTTCACGCCGGGCTTGAACTCGACGAGCTTGAACGGGCCGGAACCGGTCATGTCGGTGATGGGCTTGCCGGGCGGCTGCTCGGCGACGCGCCTGGGCAGGATGAAGGGCGCCGACGTGGACGGCTTGGCCAGCGCGCGCAGCGCCAGATCGGTCGGTTGCGTCATGACGAAGCGCAGGCGGCGCGCGTCCAGCGCCTCGATGCGTTCGGTGAACTTGAGCAGCTTCTGGCCCATGGCGTCGATGGCGGCCCAGCGCCGGATCGAGGCCACGCAATCCTCGGCGGTCACGGGCTGGCCGTCATGCCATGTCAAGCCTTCGCGCAAGGTCAGCGTATAGGTTTTGCCGTCCTCGGACACGTCCCATTTTTCCAGCATCTGCGGTTGCAGCCTGTTGTCCTCGTCCACGGCGATCAGCGTGTCGTAGATCATGTAGCCGTGCCAGGCGGTGATGTAGGCCGTGGTGGCGTGCGGGTCGGTCAGGCGCAGCGGCGAATGCATCACCGCCCTGAGCGTGGTCTCGGCCGAGGCGGGCGCGGCGGCGGCCAGCGGCAGCAGCGCCAGGAGCGCCGCTCCCAGCCGCGCGCGCGCCGCGTCGGTCCAGGCTGGCCGCGCGGCCCGCGCGATGCCGGCGGTACAGGAAGACACAGGGGGGCAAAGCTGGTCGCGATGGCGCATGAGGGCTCCCGTCAGGGTTGGCCGCCCGGCCTGCAGAAACCGGTGCTGCAAGGCATGTGGCCAGCGGCATGCGGCCCATTCTGGGTACGCCCGCAAGGTTTGAAAATACACGCCCCAGGCCAAACCAGGGCGCTTGTATAGTCGGAAAAATTGCAACCGTACAGGTCGTGCATGGAGGCTGAACCATTGATCGAATTCCAGCCCGTGCGCGGCGCCGCCGCGTCGACGCTGGTGGAACAGGTGGCCGCGGCGGTGCGCCGGGCGATCGAGCAGCGGGCGCTGCCGCCCGGGTCCATGCTGCCGTCGATACGCGCGTTCGCCAGCCTGCACCGTGTCAGCGCCCATACCGTCGCCCGCGCCTATGGCCGGCTGGCCTCGGATGGCTGGCTGACGGCCCGGCCCAGGCTGGGCTACCGCGTCGCGCGCCCGCGTCCGTCGCAGGCCGCGCCGGCGGCCTCCCGGCCCGCCGCGCTGGACACGCAGTGGCGCCTGTGCGAAACCCATGCCGACAGCCCCTTGCGGCTGAGTCCCGGCTGCGGCTGGCTGCCGGACGACTGGCTCAACCAGGACGGCCTGCGCGCCGCGTTGCGGCATATCAGCCGCCAGCCGATGCGGCGCATGGCCCACTACGGGCATCCCCAAGGCTACGCGCCATTGCGTGAATACATCGCGGCGACGTTGGGCGAGCGCGGCATCGCGGCCGACGCGGGGCGGATCCTGCTGACGCAGGGCGTCACACAGGGGCTGGACATCGTCGTGCGCACGCTGCTGCGTCCGGGCGACACCATGGCGGTGGAGCAGCCCTGTTACGCCAATCTGTTCCCGATCCTGCGCCTGGCCCAGGTGCGTGTCGTGCCGGTGCCGCGCGGCGCCGGCGGGCTGGACTGCCGGGCCCTGGAGCGCGTGGCGCGGCTGTACCGGCCCAGGCTGCTGTTCGTCAACACCGCGCTGCACAACCCCACGGGAGCGAGCCTGGAAGCGGCCAATGCCGCCGAGGTGCTGGCGCTGGCCGCGCGCCATGATTTCCACATCATCGAGGATGATGTCGCGCGCGAGCTGCTGCCCCGCTGGACGCCGACGCTGGCGGGCCTGGACGGCGCTCGGCGCGTGATCTACCTGGGCGGCTATTCCAAGAGCATCGCGCCGTCGCTGCGGGTCGGCTACATGGTGGCGGACGACGCGCTGCTGCGGGCCTGCGCGCGCAGCAAGATGATGAGCGGGCTGACCGGTCCCGAGACCATGGAACGCCTGGTCCACCACGTGCTGCTCGAAGGACGCCACGCGGCGTACGCCGCGCGCCTGCGCGACCGGCTGGCGCGGGCGCACGAGCAGGTCGAGGCGCTGCTCGACGACCACGGCTTCGAGATCTGCGCGCGGCCGCGAGCCGGCCTGTTCCTGTGGGCGCGACCCGCCGGCCGTTGGGCCGGGCGCGGCGCCGACGCGCTGGCCAGGATGGCGTCGGACGCGGGCATCTGGCTGACGCCGGGCTCGCTGTTCGACATCAATGGCCAGGATCTTCCCTGGCTGCGCTTGAACGTGGCGTACTCGCAGGATGCGGAGCTGTGGCGCTTCCTGCGCGAGGCGGGGGCGGCGGCGGGAGCGTAGCGCAGGTGGGTGCCAACTTCGCGGCGCTAGCGCAGGGCTGGATTTTTTTCCATTGGGAAATTTCGCTTTGTCCTAGGTCTCGCGCAAGCTCGTTCCAAGTCGTCCGAGAGAGCGGATCAATGGTCCCATACGCCGCATGCAAGTGGTTCCATCGTGCGTCGCGAGGCGCTGCTATGTTGCCCGGACAAGAACGCGGGCCTGCCTGGGTCCAATACAGCCTCAAGGAGACAAGTCATGGCTGACAAGCACGAGCAGGGCGGCGCCGGCGCGCCGCAAGGCGGCAAGGAAAACGCGCTCAGCGCCACGCTGAAGACGCGTCACCTCACCATGATGTCCATCGCCGGCGTGATCGGCGGCAGCCTTTTCGTCGGCTCGGGCAGCATCGTGCACTCGGCGGGGCCGGCGGCGGTACTGGCCTACCTGGCCGGCGGCATCGTGGTGGTGTTCATCATGCGCATGCTGGGCGAGATGGCCACCGCCAATCCCGACACCGGCTCGTTCTCCACCTACGCCGACCGGGCCATCGGCCGCTGGGCGGGCTTCACCATCGGCTGGCTGTACTGGGGCTACTGGGCGCTGCTGATGGCCTGGGAGGCCCATGTCGCGGGCATCATCCTGCACGAGTGGTTCCCGCTGCTGTCGGTCAACGCGTTCACGCTGGGCGCCACGCTGGTGCTGATCCTGCTGAACTTCTTCAACGTCAGGAACTACGGCGAGGCCGAGTTCTGGTTCGCGCTGATCAAGGTCGTGGCCATCGTCTGCTTCATCGTCGTCGGCACGCTGGCCGTGCTGCGGCTGTGGCCCTGGGGCGAGGCCCAGGGCATGGCCAACCTGACGGCGCACGGCGGCTTCATGCCCAACGGCGGCAAGGCGGTGGTGGTGGCGCTGCTGGGTGTGATGTTCGCCTTCCTGGGCGTGGAGATCGTCACCATCGCCGCGTCCGAATCGCCCAATCCGGCGCAGCAGATCAGCCGCGCCACGCGCTCGGTGGTATGGCGGGTCTGCCTGTTCTACATCGGTTCGATTTTCCTGATCGCCGCGCTGGTGCCGTGGAATGATCCGCTGCTGGGCCAGCCGGGCTACGGCGCCTACCGGCGCACGCTGGAGCTGCTGGGCGTGCCGGGCGCGCAGTTCCTGATGAACTTTGTGGTGCTGACGTCCGTCAGCAGCTGCCTGGTGTCGGCGCACTACACGGCCTCGCGCATGCTGTACTCGCTGGCCCGGCGCGGCGATGCGCCGGCCATGTTGCAGCGCACGCGCGGGCGCAGCGGCATACCGGTGCATTCGGTCATCGCCTCCTGCGCCGTGGCGGTGTTCATGGCCCTGATCAATTTCGTCGATTTCCTGCGTCCCAAGGACGTGCTGGACACGTTGATGAACATCACCGGCATGGTCGCCATGCTGGTCTACCTGGTGATCGCCTGCTCGCAGCTGCGCATGCGCGGCAAGCTGCGGGCCGAGGGCAAGGTGCCGCTGGTGAGCATGTGGCTGTTTCCGTGGCTCACCTGGGCCGTGATCATCTTCATCGTGGCAGCGCTGGTGACGATGGTGTTTGTCGATGAATATCGGACCGTGGTGCTGTCCACCGGCGCGGCGGCGCTGGCGGTGGTGGCGATCGGGCTGTTGCGGCATGGGGGGGGGGGGGGGGGGGGGCCGGCGGGGGTTCTTTTTAAACATTCCCGGGCCCCCAGAGGCCAAAAAGAAA